>CAYMZR010000092.1:0-7894 GCA_964394975.1 uncultured Dehalococcoidia bacterium
AGATTTCTTTCGGCAGCCAATTGAGTCAAAGCAATAAGGAAATCACTTTTCATAGCTAAACTGCCTCCATTTTTTTCTCTAAATACGAAAGAAAGTGGGACAGGCCCACTTTCAAATTACTACTCTTAAACTAGGCTATCATTATAGCACTGTCACGCCTAATGGAACAACCTAGGACACACAATGTTGAAGGTACTTAAATCTACCAACACTTCTCAAGTATTTTGAAGAATATTAAAGTAAATTCAGAAGAGGGAAAATTGGCTAATTTGAACATAATAGCTATTCCCGTGTTTTGGTTTCTAGTGATTGTAACAATTGGGTTTTCATTTTCTTGCGGAGCAAACGATAAAGAGATAATTGTATTTGCCGCAGCAAGCCTCACGGATGTTTTGAATGACGTGAAAAAAATATATGAATTGGAGCACTCGGCCACTGTAGAATATAATTTTGGAGGCTCTCAAGCTTTGGCGGTAGAATTGTCAAAAGGTTCTCCTGGGGACGTTTTTATCTCAGCAGGAATCCCACCGATGAAATTTTTAACTGATGAATCCAATACCGAAATTTCAAGCACCTCTGTAATTGCCCATAATTCCCTGATAGTGGTAACAAAATCGCAGGACAGTCAATTACCCAGTTATTCCAGATTATTGGATTTGGATTTAATAGCGATAGCTGACCCAAACCTTGCTCCAGCAGGGTTCTATTCGCAACAATTTTTAACAAATACAGAATTGTGGATAAATATTCAAGATAAACTCGTTTTTGCAGCAGATGTAAGGGCCGCCTTAAATTATGTGAAATCAGGCAACGTAGATGCCGCTATTGTTTATATGACAGATGGCATGACAGAACCTCAATTACAGATAAAAGAGATTGTTCCCTTGGATTCTTATTCCAATATTTCGTATCCAGCCGCAGTCCTTAAAAACAATAAATCTAACCTTAGTAATGGTTTCGTTGATTTCCTGATGTCTTCTGAAGTGGAACAGCTTTTCCACTCGTACGGGTTTAAGTGAACAAATATTGATTGATTTAATTCTGCTATCTATAAAAGTTGCAGCTGTTGCCACTTTAATTAATATTCCTATCGCCGTATACATAGGATGGTTGATTGGGAGAAGAAATATCAGGGGGAAATTGTTTCTAGAGACCATCATTTCTTTACCGTTGGCTTTGCCACCCGTTGTGACGGGATATTTTCTGCTCATTTTGGTTGGTAGAGAATCTGGCTTTGGCCAGCTGTCTCAATTTTTGTTTGGCAACGATATCGTTTTTACTTGGGTGGCCTCCGCTATGGCTGCATCGGTTGTTTCCTTCCCTCTAATAGTTAGGGCAATCATCGTTGCTATGCAAGGTGTTGATACTACTCTGGAAAGATCGGCTCGTTCCCTCGGAGCCGGGCCAATTCGAACATTTGTACAAATAACTCTGCCTTTGTGTTACAACGGCTTGGTGGCAGGGATATTGCTTGGATTCGTTAGGGCAATTGGGGAATTTGGTGCAACCATAGTTGTGGCTGGTAACATTCCTGGGAGAACTCAAACGATCCCATTGGCAATATACAGTAAAGTCCAACTGGGAAAAGATTCAGAAGCTATAAATTTGATAATAGTATCTACTGTATTGGCCATTATTACCCTGATAGTTCACCATTGGTTAATTATCAGAGGATCTAGGCAATCTCAAAGGTAATGTCTAATGGTTCTTCAAATAGATATAAAAAAAGAATATAACGAATTTCAATTGGTTATCGACACAGTGACGGAAGAGGGTATAACTGGCATTTTTGGACCCACGGCTAGCGGCAAATCAACTCTTTTGAATTGTATTGCTGGGTTCGAAAAACCTGATTGTGGGCTGGTATCTTTAAATGCCGAAATTTTGTTTTCTTCAAAAGATAAAATCAGCATCCCCACAGAAAGGCGAAAAATCGGGTATGTTCATCAACACTCCGCACTTTTCCCTCATTTGACAGTAAGAAAAAATGTGGAATTTGGATTCAATCTAATTGAAAACGCTAGAAAAGTAATAAATTTTCAAGAACTCATTGATTTATTTCAGCTGCAAAAAATCATGGATCGCGGAGTCATGAATTTGTCGGGCGGAGAACGTCAAAGGGTCGCTTTGGCTAGAAGTTTGGCTGCAGCCCCAGAGTTATTGCTTTTAGACGAACCATTAGCTTCATTGGATTTACCTTTTAGAGGATTCATATTGGAAAAGCTAAAGGAAGTTTCTCGAACCTTGGGGTTGAACATGATTTATGTGTCACATTCAATTTCAGAAATGATGGCTTTGGTTGATTCGGTAATTGTAATCAGCGATGGCAAGAAATTGGCTGAAGGGAATCCGTCATTGTTATTGGATAACGGCGAGATTGCAGATTATGTAGATTATAGTTCGTTGGAAAATATTGTCCAAGGTACCGTGGAGGGACACTTAAGTTCTACACTGTCAACGGTATCCGTAGGAAACGCAAAACTTGTCACTCCTAAAGTAATGCTGGATATCGGGGATCGCATAAATGTTTCAATAAAAGCAGCTGATATTATCGTTAGTAAGTACCTTCCTAGCGGTATAAGCGCTAGAAACATACTAAAAGGGTCGGTTTCGCGAACCAATAATTCGACTAATTCGTCATTTTTAGACTGCGATATTGGCGGTGTCAGTCTTATGGCGGCCCTTACTAATCACTCTCTAGTTGAACTTGGAATTGAAAAAGGTGACGATATTTTTCTCATCCTACAGGCTACAAGTATTAACCCTATGGAATCGTTGTGAGTCGAACTATGCTTACTGAGGGTTATATGAGTAAATTGTTTTTAGATTTAACTAGGTTGCCCTGCGATAGTATGGTATTGACGTCGTGAAGAGTGCCTATATCGGTAGATGGGTCTCCATTTACGACCACAATATCTGCAGATTTTTCTTTTTCAAGAGTCCCTATTTCAGCTTCCATGCCAAGGCATTCTGCTGAAGTTTTGGTTGAACAAGTTATCGCCTCAAGAGGGGATATATTCATGTCGTTTACCATGACCTCTGGGATGTAGGCGAAATCGTCAAAGTGAGCATTTGTCATCCCTGAATCCATTCCAGTAACGAATCTAACCCCTCGATCCCACATATCCCTCAAGATTTCAAATCGCTTTTCAGGGTCTCTCATTGCACCAGAGTCGGGTTTGATTGGTCTTCCCCGTAGACGATTTAAGTGAGATAGGGCTAATGTTGGGTCTACGTAGATGCCTTTTTCCGCTATCTGGTCTGCCACATCCGGATCATAGTCATATAGTTCCGAAGGATTGCTCGATAGCCATGAGCAATGTATGAGATTGTGTATCCCAGCTTCCACGCAATTTTTGACACCTTCCGCAGCGTGGCAATGGGCTGAAACTTTGAGTCCAAGTCGTTCGGCATCATCTACGGCATTTTTTAGAATCTCTGATGTGTACTGTGGTGCTCGTACATTGGTCCCTGGGGTAAATCCTCCTCCAGTTGACATTATTTTTATGCAGTCAGCGCCCAGTTTAAATTGTTGTCTGATAGCCTTCACCACCTCTTCTGAGGTGTTTGCCTCCGTCCCAAACATATTGCAGTGCCCGCCGGTTGTGGTTATGGGTGTTCCAGCGACGAGTAGTCTAGGGCCCGGAATGATTCCGTCCATTATTCCTTGCCTGAGAGGGAACACAACTTCATTTCTACTTCCGAGATCTCTCATTGTGGTGACACCTGAGGAGAGCGCGGCTCTAACAGCTTGAGTGCCTCGCAGTAGGAAAGTTTCGTTGCTTTCTGTGGTGATATGTTCATACGCATCGGCTTCAGAACTGCAATGTATATGCGAGTGCATTTCAATAAATCCAGGAAGAATAGAACCTCCCGGAACTGTAAGTATTTGAGCATCTTTTTTATCAGATAAGGTTAGTTGGTCAGAAGTGCAAACCTTTATGATTTTTCCTCCCTCAGTGACAACAGCACCATTTTTCAAAGGTTCTGATCCTGAGCCATCTATTAGTCTTTCTGATTGAATAATGTATTTCATGAATCGTGTCCCATCTTTGTAAAGTTGCGGGCATTATATAGCAAGTAAGCTGAGCGAATAGCCTATGGTCAGTTGCCCTGCTCGAGGCTCCACAATATACTTCCTTTTGGTTAATAATTGGAGGAACTATGAGTGGTTTAATTTGGTCAGTAAATCCCTTTGGAGGAGCCGTCATTGATCCTAATTCAGTGTCACCTGCAAGTGGGAAATTTGGTTTAGGGTTATTAGAATCAATACCCAAGTGGCATGCCGAGAACATAAAAGTGGCATGGTTGGAGATTCCAAAAAGTTCTTTTAGTGTTATTTCGACAGCGTCGGAAGAGGGATTTGTATTTCACCATGCCACAGAAGAGTATGCCATGATGACATTGCAAGTGGAAGAAGACGCCTTCGTACCACCCTATGCAACCCATTACATAGGAATTGGTGGAGTTGTTATAAATCAAAATAGAGAATTATTAGTGGTATCGGAAAGGTATCGGGCAGCAGGTAGGGGTCCCGGATATAAATTGCCAGGGGGAGCCTTGCAACCGGGCGAACATTTAGCGGAGGCTGCGGTAAGAGAAGTTTACGAAGAGACCGGTATTTCTACAACATTTGAGGCCCTTACCTTTTTTAGACATTGGCATGGATATAGATATGGTAAGTCAGATATTTATTTTGTAGCGAGGTTGTCGCCGCTTGATAACGATATAACAATGCAAGAAGAGGAAATAGCTGAATGCTTATGGATGCCTGTCGAGCAGTTTCTGAATGAAGACTCTGTCCATTTATTCAACAAAACAATAGTGAGATCTGCCACGGAGAGCGAAGGTTTAAAAGTTACGCCAATTGATGGCTACGAGCCTGCCGATAAATTCGAATTTTTTATGCTTCATTGATGGCGAAATAATACATCTTGTAGGTGATTTGTAGGTTATAGGTCATGAAAACCCAATAACTATCTAAATGACTCATGTAAAAGGAGTGAAAAATGGAAACGAATCTAAAGCAGAGAATCCGGTCTGGGGAAATATTGGTCGGGGTTTCTGTGCCTTTGGATGCCTCCGAATCTGAAATAGAATCGATAATTAGTAAGGACGACTACGCTTTTGTTTTTACAGATAGCCAACATGGTCCTTTCAACGAAGAAACCCTGGTGAAATTTTGTCAATCTGCTAGCAATTTAGGAATCCCTTCACAGTTTCGTATTAAACATACAAGGCATACCTATCTGATTGGCAACATACTTGATTTAGGGCCAGTGGGAATTGAAGTTCCTCAAGTTGAAACTCTTGAAACTGTCCAGGAGGCTGTTCATTACTTTTATTATCCGCAGAAAGGTGGGAGGAGTGTTGGAGGAACCGCTAGATACATGGTGGAGGGAAGGTCAGAGAGAATTGAGTACGGTAAATGGTGGAATGAAACTGGATTTTTGTCGATTCAGATGGAGTCGTTAAGGGCGGTCACTACTGCAAGTAAATTGGCCATTGAAGGTGTTGACTGTCTTACCTGGGGGCCTAATGATCTACTCTACGACATGGAAGCTCACCCCAATCACCCTATACAGACAGTAGATGACTGTTTAAAGCATGCCATTGACCAGTTACGTGGTACCCAAACTCGGATTAGTTTCAGGAGTTACGACCATAATTTGAGAAGTAAATATATAGATATGGGTGTAACTGTTCTCATGGAGCATCCCAAATAGCTGCAGTTGGCTTTAAGACAGAGAATCAACTGCTAAACAAATTGACACTGTTCTGGTGATGTAAGTAGAATTTGAAGGTTAATTTAAGGGAATAGTAATGCCAAAAAGAACCTATCAACCCAAAAACAGAAGACGTATGAGAGTGCACGGCTTCCGGTCACGTATGAGTACCAAGGCCGGTAGGAATGTCCTTAAAAGGCGAATGTTCAAAGGGCGACATAAATTAACTGTTTAAATTTGTGTTTATAGTTTGAGCGGCCCAATACCGCGATGGACAAACAGATACTGAGTGGTTGCATGCAAAAATACCAGAAATTGCGTAGATCATCCGAATTCGATTTTGTGAAGAAACATGGTGACGGGTTTTCTGACCCAAATATCGTGATGTTGGCCATGCGCAGAGATGCAGTAGGGGAAAGCGGTGAATCTCGGTTGGGGTTTGTTGTTTCAAAGAAGATCGGAGGCGCCACAGTTAGGAATAAGTTTAAAAGGAGACTCAGAGAATCTGTTTATTCATTGCCTCTGGTTGCTGACATGGATATTGTCTTCATAGCGAAACGGGGTATTTTGAAGTCTGATTTTAAACAAATATCTTCTTCTGTACACAAGCTTCTAGATAATGCCAACCTTATATCGATTTAGTAGACGTTAATTTAGAGTGAAATCAATTACAATCAATGTAGCTAAACCTATCACGTTATCCCTGATAAAGTCCTACAAACGGTGTATATCGCCTTTTTTACCTGTTTCTTGCAGGCATCTGCCGACGTGCTCGGAGTATGCATATATAGCGATAGACAAACATGGTGTGCTTCCAGGTGCAGCCATGACGGCAAAAAGGTTACTTAGGTGCAGGCCCTTTGGGACCAAGGGTTATGATCCCGTTCCATAGTCAAATTTAACGTATACCAGTATACCAGGAGAGGCTGGTCATTTATGCAGTATGGTTCTTAGAAATAAAAAATTAGCTCTGTGTCTAATTTTGCTGTTGCTTGTTGCTTTGGGCTGCACAAGAATTAATAGTGCACAAGGTTGGTCAGGTGCTTTGATTAACGATAGTCATCTTGTACTTACAAGTATGGATGGCCATATTATGGTTTTAGATAAACAGACTGGAAGACATGTATGGAAACCAGATCTGATAAGGGTGAATGAAAAAGAAGAAAATAAGAGAGCATCATACGGAATTCCAGCTGCATCGAAAGGAATTGTTTTTGTAGGTGTTTATGACGGGAAAATCCAGGCGATAGAAGAAGACACTGGGAGAATTGTAGAAACAGAAGTGGTAAGTGATGACTTTGAGATAATCGGAGGACCGCTTATTAATAATGACAAACTCTTTATTGGTTCTAGTGATGGGGTGCTAAGGTCTTACAGTCTAGATTTTTCCAATCAGCAGGTTATCTTTAACGATGATTGGGAGTTCGAAGTATCCGGTGAGATATGGTCCACTCCTGTAATATCAAATGGAATTTTATTAATCACCTCACTTGACCACAATATATATGCTCTTAAAGAAGACACGGGTGAACTAATTTGGGAATCTAGTACTGGAGGGGCAATAGCCGCAACCCCGGTGGTCCATAACGGGACCGTTTTTGTTGGTTCCTTCGATAGTGTATTTTATGCGTTTGATTTGTCTACTGGAGAAGAGAAGTGGACGTTTGAAAAAGCATCCAATTGGTATTGGGGCACGCCTTTGGTTGATGAAAATACTATTTACGTTCCATCTTTGGATGGGAAACTTTATGCTTTGGATGTAAATTCAGGAAAGAAAGAATGGGAATTGAAAACAGAGGGAGCGATTGTGGGGTCTCCAGCCATAGTTGATGACATGATAGTCATTGGGTCCACAGATGGTGAAATACTGATAGCTGAGACAAACTCAGGTGAACTTTTAGGGAGTTGTGACGTAGGTAAGAGTATAGAATCTCCAATAACGTCAGAAGGTTCAGATGTGTATTTTAGTGTAAGAGATCATTCCGTTCGAGCCATAACAATCAAACCAAATGGAAATCCAGATGAAAAATGGGATGCTCCATATTTCTCGAATTTACTGAAAGATGATAAGAGCCCACAGCCTGGTGACTGGTCTCCCGACTGTTGATCAAAAATAGAGGACAATAATTTTGGAAATATTCTCTCAATTATGGAATAGCGTAATCATC
>CAYMZR010000093.1:0-7842 GCA_964394975.1 uncultured Dehalococcoidia bacterium
GAAGGTTCAACCTGTATCAGAGGCAACTTGCTAGTTATACCGATAGGGAATAGTATCCTCTACGCTGAACCAATTTACATTCAGGCAGAAGGTGTGAGTTTTCCGGAACTTAAGAAGGTGATTTTGTCCACCGCAGACAAAGTGGTTATGGGAGATTCATTAAATGATGCCCTGTACTTGCTAACAGGTGCTAAGGAATCGATTCCCGTATTGGGTGCGGATGAAGGTCAAAAAGAGCCGGCCTCTCCTACAATGGGAGAAACTGGTGAAGACGACAAGTTGAATCAAATTAAGGATTCCATAAGGAATCTGAAAGCTGAGCTAGATACGATCGAATCTTTGTTTCAAAACTTAGAAGAGGTTATAAAAGGAGAGTAGTATGACCAGCACTGCTGAATGGAAAGAACTTGAAAGTAAATATTACATGTTTCTTGTCAGACGCCAGCCTATGGTACTTGAGAAAGGAGAAGGGGCTAGAGTATGGGACGTTGATGGAAAAGAGTATTTGGACTTCACTTCAGGGTGGGCTGTAAATAATGCTGGCCATTCCAATCCAGTAATCGCGGAAGCAATAGCTGAACAGGCAAAAACATTAGTTCAGACATCAAACCAGTTCTACACTATTCCTCAGCTTAAATTAGCTGAAATTTTGGTTGAAAACAGTTGTTTAGACAAAATTTTCATATGCAACAGCGGTGCTGAAGCCAACGAAGGCGCAATTAAATTGGCCAAGAAATATGGCAAGAAGAATAAAAATGGTGCTTACCATATTATTACAGCGCTCAATTCATTTCATGGCCGAACCATGATGAATGTATCGGCCACTGGACAGCCGCACTACCAGGAACTTTTCGAGCCAATTCCTACAGGGTTTTCGCATGTCCCGTACGATGATCTTGAAGCCATAAAAGAAGCCACTACAGATAACACGGTGGCTGTAATGATTGAACCGGTTCAAGGTGAAGGTGGAGTTAATGTTCCTTCGGTGGAATATCTGAAGGGAGTGAGGGAATGGTGCGACAAAAATAACATGTTGCTCATATTTGATGAGGTTCAGACTGGATTAGGTAGGCTTGGTACATTATTTGGATATCAGAGTTTCGGTGTTGAACCTGACATTATGACCTTGGCAAAAGGTTTGGGAGGAGGAGTGCCTATTGGGGCATTCTTAGCAAAAGATTCAGCTTGCGCATTTGACCCAGGAGACCATGGCTCTACGTTTGGAGGTAATCCATTGACCTGCGCGGCGGCTCATGCTTCAACAAAATATATTATTGATAACGAGATATCCGAAAATGCGGCTAGAATGGGGGAATATCTCGGTGAAGGCCTTCGCAAGATACAGTCGAATAATGAATTCATAACTGAAGTTAGGGGAATGGGTTTGATTTGGGCAGTTGAATTTGATTCTGACATGACACCAGACGTGATTGCGGCTAGTAATGAGGCAGGATTATTAATGAATCCGATGAGGCCGAATGCAGTTCGCTTGATGCCTGTTTTGACTATAACGAAAGAGGAAATAGATGAAGCTTTAGCCAGACTGGAAACAGGATTGGCCAACGCTTCGCAGTAGTCGAGGCACCGGTGAATTGGAAGGAAATATACGACAGTGGGGCCTCTATTTTTGGAGGTGCAGTATCTGGTGGATTAGATAGTTGTACAGTCACGCATTGGTTGCATCAAAACGGGGTTGAGGTACATTGTTTCACTGTAGACTTGGGTCAACCTGATGAGGAAAACCTACAATCAGTTGCGGACAGGATGTTAGCCTGCGGAGCTTCAAAGGCAACTATCGTGCCTGGCAAAGAGCTGCTCGCCAATGCCGGATTAAAAGTTTTGCAGTCCCAGGCAAGATACGAAGGCGGATACTGGAATACTACCGGCATAGCTAGACCTGTGACAGTTAAAGCTATCCTTGATAGCTTGAATAATGACGGTATAAACGTCCTTTTTCATGGAGCTACAGGCCGTGGTAATGACCAAGTTAGATTTCAGTTGACCAGTAATATGCTTCAACCTGATCTTGATGTATATGCTCCTTGGAGAGATCAAGAATTCCTTGATAAATTTCCAGGCAGACAGCAGATGATTGAATATTGTGAATTGAATAATTTACCGATAAGACCAGCGAAGGAATCACGTTATTCCACAGACGCAAATTTTCTTGGATTGACTCATGAAGCTGGAGATCTGGAGAATGTCTCTATAAGCCCTGATTTTGTTGAACCAGGTATGGGGGTTTGGCCGTGGGACGCACCAGATAAACCAGAGTATGTGAGTGTCTATTGGGATCATGGTGTGCCTAAAGCAATAAATGGCGTTCAAATGGATTTGATTAGCATATTCAATGAGGCCAATATCATTGCAGGTAAAAATGGGGTAGGTATAGGTACTCATGTAGTCGAAAATAGATTTGTAGGAATCAAGTCAAGAGGAATTTATGAGTCTCCTGCGATGGAGCTTCTTGGGAGAACCTGGGAATATGTTCTTCAATTTGTTTTGGATAGAAGAGCTAGGGAGTTTTACACAAATTTGTCCAGTGTTATTAGTACTCAAATATATGAAGGCTATTGGTTAGACTCTGCAACCACCTCAGCTTTGGCAGCTCTTTCTCCTCTTGCCTCCATGGTTACAGGAACGATTCAAGTTAAATTGTACAAAGGGAACATATTCTTTGATTCGATAGACGATTCAATTGAGAAAATGCCCTCCTCTTTGTACACCGATGATGGTTCTATGGAAGCTATGGGAGGATATGACCACAAAGATGCAGAAGGATTTTTGAATGTGCTAGGTGTTTCAGCCAAGAACTTGGGAAACCGCCAACTGAGGGATTCCATTTAAATTGATCAGGAGTTGCTAAATTGGTTGCACAGACGTCCGAAGAGGCCCGTAAACAAATCGTTGCTCTAGTGAAGGATTTTGTTAGAAGGGATGTTGAGCCAATCGCTAATACTTACGACAATGAAGATATTTACCCTCACGAATTGATTCCAACGATGCGTGAATTGGGTTTGTTTGGAATAAATATTCCAACGGAATACGGTGGGATGGGTTTGGATTTCACAACTTTTGCCATGATCTTCGAGGAACTAAGCAAAGGCTGGATGAGCGTGTCGGGAATAATAGGTACCCATCACATACTGAGTCATGTAGTCGCAAACTATGGAACAAAAGAACAAAAAGCTCGGATTTTGCCCAAGATGGCAACAGGTGAGATAAGGGGGGGATTGGCTTTAACTGAACCTGAAGCCGGTAGTGATGCACAAAACATATCTACAACTGCTGTAAAAGACGGGGAAGAATATATTATTAACGGCAGAAAAATGTTCATTAGTAATGGTGATAACGGAAACGCGTTTGCGCTCATGGCCAAAACTAACCCTGATTCTGACCCTAAACATCGAGGTATAAGTTGCTTTATTTTCCAAAAACCGACGGAGGGCTTCAAGGTAGGACAGCATCTAGATAAACTTGGATATAGAGGCCTTGATACCTGTGAATTGATTTTTGATGATTGCAGGGTTCCCGCTGAAAACTTGGTGGGAGGGGAAGAGGGTCGTGGTTTTGGCCAAGTAATGAATGGGTTGGAGACTGGAAGGATAAATGTTGCGGCGAGGGCAGTTGGGGTCGCCCAGGCCGCCTTGGATGCAGCATTGTCTTATTCAAAGAAACGTCTGGCTTTTGGCAAATCAATCTCTGAGCATCAAGCTATTCAACTTAAATTGGCCGAAATGGCGACAAAGGTACATGCAGCCAGATTGATGGTTTATGATGCAGCTCGGAAGTTGGATTCGGGGGAAAGAAATGACCTTGAAGCTGCAATGGCAAAATTATTTGCCAGCGAAGTTTGCGGGGAGGTAGCGATGGAGGCTATGAGAGTGCATGGTGGCGTTGGATACACCAAGGACCTTCCTGTTGAGAGATATTATCGCGATGCACCTTTGATGATTATTGGAGAAGGAACTAATGAGATTATGAAATTGGTTATTGCGAAGAGATTGTTGAATAACTAAAAATTCTTTTTGACCATATCGAGGGCAAGGTATTTTTAAGATGGCGACAGGAAAAAAAATTATTGATTCGAGAGATAGCTTTGGCGGATGGTTTGAAGAATTTTCCCCTGGTCAAATATTCAAGCATTGGCCAGGGAAGACAATTACTGAAATGGACAACCATTTGTTTTCGCTTTTGACCATGAATGACAACCCGCTCCATACCGATGAGAATTATATGTCGGAACATCAATATGGTAAGACGCTAGTAAACGGACTATTAATCATGAGTCTTGTAGTTGGGATGAGCGTTCGGCAAACTTCAGGGAAAGCTATTGCAAATTTGCTTTATGAATCTGTGACTCATGATGGACCTACATTTCATGGAGACACCATCTATGCCGAAAGCGAAGTGTTGGAGGTTACACCTTCAAAAAGCAGAGATGACAGGGGAATGGTGTACATTGAAAGCAGAGGGACTAATCAAAGAGAAGAGAAGGTTCTCACTTTGAGAAGAAAATTCTTGGTAAAAAAGAGACCTTAGTACACAAAAGCACTGTTTAATAGAAGAAAATAGATGACAAAATTTCTAGATAAACTTCAAAAAACTTCCTGGATGAAGAAATCTCTAGTTTGTATTGGGTTGGATCCTGACCCAGTAAGGATGCCATGTCCTGACGTTTTTGGGTTCTGTAAGACTATTATCGATAGCACACAAAGTTATACCGCAGCCTATAAACCCAATATGGGTTTTTTTGAGGCCTTCGGAATCGATGGATTGAGATCCTTGGAAAAAGTGATTGAGTATATTAGAACAAATTACCCAGACATCTTTTTAATTGGTGATGGTAAAAGAGGTGATATAGGTTCGACGAGTGAAAAATATGCCCATGCCATGTTCAATTTATGGGATTTTGATGCAGTCACAGTTAATGCTTTTTCCGGATTTGATTCAATTGAACCTTTTCTAAAATATTCTGACCGAGGGGTTTTCGTCTGGTGTAAATCCTCAAATCCTGACGGTTATCAGCTTCAAGATTTGGTTGTATCTGGTGAAGATAGCAAGAAAATTTTTGAGATTATTGCTGAATATTGTGTCGAATGGAATTCTTCCGGCAATTTGGGTTTGGTTGTTGGTGCTACATATCCTGAAGAATTGGCTAGTATAAGGCAAATAGCTCCAGAACTTCCGATATTAGTTCCTGGAGTAGGATCTCAATCTGGGGACCTGGAATCCTCAGTAAAATTTGGTCTTGCTACAGAAACTCATGGCCTACTAATAAGTTCGTCCCGGGGAATTATATACGCCTCAGATCTAGTGTCAGTGTATGGTAATGAAGCAGCAAAGGCCTGTGCGCTCCTCCGGGAAAAAATAAATAATATATTAATTAATCTGGATAGAAGTTTTGTCCGATAAAAGACGTACGGTACTAACATATGGTTACGAATTATTCTTTGGGCGACACGGTGACTATGAAGAAAAGACATCCGTGTGGTTCATTGACTTGGACTGTGGATAGAATAGGAGCCGACATAGGTATCGTATGTCAAGGTTGTGATAGGCGTATTGTCATTCCTAGGTATGACTTGGAGAAAAGAACACGTTCGCTGCAAAACAAATCTTAGACCACTGTTTGTCATTTACATTGTGGTGCCAGAATTGCGAACATAAAATACTCGTTGACATGCTCGGTGTGCGTAATTAAGATTTAAATTCCTCTCTATAAAAGGAATCTTCAGGAGGCCAAATAAGGTGCTGGAACTTGAAATTGAAAGCATTCGTGTTAGGCAGGAAACTCAGCAAAGGGCTATTGTTTTGAAAGTTAAAGATTCTGATTTGTATTTGCCTATCTTTATTGGTCAATTTGAAGTGGAAGCGATCAGGTTTAAATTAATGGGCGTTGAAGTACAAAGGCCTATGACGCATGATTTGCTTGGTTCAATAATTGGTGACTTGGGAGGCTCTATACATAGCATAGTTGTTTCAGAGCTTAAAGATGATACATTTTTTGCAAAGATAGTCATTGATTCCAACGGTACTCTGATAGAGATAGATGCAAGGCCGAGTGATGCTTTGGCTCTGGCAGTGCGTTCCGAAGCCCCAATATATGCAGAAGATGAAGTAGTAGAAAAAGCTGGAGTATCGCTTGATGTTGAGAAGCAAAATTCTTCAAATGAAGAAGGCGATGGAGTACCGGTAAATGAAGAAGAATTAGAGAGCCTATCTGCTTTCACTGACTTTATTGATTCTCTTGACTTGGAAGACATCGGGAACCAAGGTTAACAACCCAGTTAAACTAAGTTTTGACCCAAAGAAATACATTGTGATAAAGTTAACAACCGTTCATGCGAGGCCGTATGAATTCCAAAAAATATGGGGCTATTGTTAGATTGGTGGGTGTTGGTTGGTACGTGGGAATTTGTATAGGAGTTGGTGCGTGGGCGGGACTCTGGGCCGACAGTCGCCTTGAGCTTAGTCCATGGCTTACCCTCACTGGAATCGCCATGGGTCTTGTGGCGGCTTTGGTTGGCATGATAAGAATGCTGATGGCAGTCCTTAGATATGTGTCAGAATCTGATTAGGAGTTTCAGAAAAAGTGTCAAAGTTACTGGGTAGTCCCAGATCGCTAGCAATATTGATCATAGGTGTGGGTGTGGTTGCGGCCAGCTTGTTAGGTGGGGCGCTAGGTAGCGCCTTTGGGCTTGGCTTCTTTGCGTCCTCGTTGCCAGCAATTCAATTGCCGGCAGAGAAAGTAACAGACGGGTTTAACACCCCAATTGGCAGCTGGGATGTAATGAACACCATGATAACCACATGGCTGGCCATGTTGGTACTAATACTCATATCTCTCAGGATAAGAAGCAATTTAAATGATGTTCCTGGTCGACTTCAGTCCCTATTTGAAGTAATAATGGAATTTTTCCTCTCTCTTTGCGAACAGATTGCAGGTAGGGAGAAAGCTAGGAAGTTCTTTCCGCTGGTATTTACGATTTTTATTTTCATAATCGTTGCCAACTGGATGGGAATATTACCTGGATTCGGCACGGTAGGCCGGATAGCAGGGCCTGAGGAAATAGCGCATCACCATGATGCTCATGGTTACCATGATCCCGCTCTCGCCGACACTGCTCACGGGGCAGAAGATAGTAAATCGAAAACTCATGGCGCATCGGAAGCCCATGAGGATGGTCACGGATCACATCTTGATTCCGTTAAATTACATGTGTTCCGAGATTATGGCTCTGTGCCGATAGCGGCTCTGTCTCCTGGATCTCTCCAAGAAGAACTTACTTTCGCTGACTATGGGAAAAAACATGGCAATGTAGGTTCAGGGAAAAGGGCAGGCCACTTGGTCCCATTTCTGAGAAGTGCAAACACAGATTTGAACATGTCTCTCGCGATTGCTTTGGTTGCTATGATCATGGTTCACTTTTGGGGCTTTAGCATACTTGGCTTTTTGGGCCATGCAGGCAAATTTATAAGTTTTAAATCAGGACCAATTGGTTTTTTCGTAGGTATACTGGAACTTATTAGCGAATTTGGAAGAGTAATTAGTTTTACATTCAGGTTGTTCGGTAACATCTTTGCCGGTGAGGTTTTACTGATGGCTATGGCATTTTTGCTGCCTTTTATTGGAATACTCCCATTTCTAGGGTTGGAATTATTTGTCGGTCTGATACAGGCTTTTGTATTTTCAATGCTCACACTGGTATTTGCCGCTATGGCAAGCGTGAGTCACGATGAAGGAGATAATCATTGAAGCTATTTTTCAGCGCTTCAATGAAATAAAAAACGTAATCAAAACTTAAGGAGTTTGAAATGGAAGGAGACATAATGAACGTG
>CAYMZR010000094.1:0-7772 GCA_964394975.1 uncultured Dehalococcoidia bacterium
GAAGGTATAGACGCTGCATATAAATTATCAATACTGTCTACTTTAGCTTTTAGAGCTAGTATTAAGAACACAGATATATATACGGAAGGTATTACAAATCTAATAGATAAAGATTTCCAATATGCTAAAGAATTGGGATATTCAATAAAACTGTTGGCTATAGCTACTCAAATGGATTTAAATGTGCTTGGAAGGGTTCATCCTGCCCTGATTCCTCGGGATCAGATGTTGGCTAAGGTTGATGATGTCCTGAATGCTGTTGAAATAGAAACGGACTTAACAGAAAAGGTATTGTTCCATGGTCCCGGAGCCGGCTCATTGCCGACCAGCAGCGCAGTAATAGCAGATATTGTAAATATTGCTCGGAGTATTGCGGGTGATACAGATTTACTGGATCCTCTTAGATTATCTGAAGACGTTAAAGTGGTTCCTATAAGTACATTATCTACCAAGTACTATTTTAGGATTGAAGTTATAGACCAGCCAGGTGTGTTAGGGAGAATCGCTACGGTTTTTGGGGATTGTGGAATTAGTATATCTTCTTTCATCCAAAAAGAATTGGAGGAGAAAGCATCAGATGCTGAATTGGTTATTATGACTCATGAAGCAACTGAAAGTTCTATTGATAGGGCCGTGGTGGGTCTAAGAGAACTTGAAGTTGTTAATCGGATAGGTAATGTTATTAGGGTAGTTGAATAGATATTTTCTGTTATTGGGGGATCAGATGGATGCGTTGACGATGTATGGTTGGAATCGTTGAAGTAGTTGTAAAAAAGCGAAGGCGGAGCTTTCGCAGGCAGGATTTCATTGTGAGATGCGAGATTTTTTTAGTGAGCCATTCTCCTTGAGAGAATTACAGCAAATTTTATCCGGTGATGATCCATCAGAAATATTTTCCTGGAGAAGTCCTTCCTTCAAGAAATTAGGTTTGGAAAAATCAGAATTGACAGCGTCTCAAATGTTGGATCTTATGATTTCAGAACCAAGATTAATAAAAAGACCAATCGTGGTTTATAGGGATCAGCGATTCACTACTTCAGAGTGGAAAAAAATTCTTTAATAAGTTGGCTCCAATCTTAGATAAAGGGCAACTGTGAAAAATGATCGACTTGTCTGGAAAAGAAGCTATAGTTACTGGCGGTGGCAGTGGGATTGGGAGAGGGATTTGTGCAGTTTTGGCACGGGCGGGTGCCAGTGTATTGGTCACTGATATATCAATTGAAAGCGCCGAAGAGACTCTTAAATATTGTGAAGGGTCAAATAATTTGCATGCCGCAAAGATTGATGTAACTGATATTGCGTCAATTGAGGAAACTGTTTCCCAACATGTTGCCGACCGAGGAAGAATAGATATTTTGGTGAATAATGCGGGCATTATAGGATCGAAAGATTGGTGGACTAGGGAAACTCCTAGTAATGAAGATTGGTTGGAAGTGTATGAAGTTAATCTTAGGGGTATGGTAAAAGTTTCTGAAAGAGTTGCGAAAGAATTTGAGTCTCAGGGATATGGGAAAATCGTAAACATCGCTTCTATATCGGCGCGGCAAGGAAGCCCAGATACGCCGCATTATAGTACATCTAAAGCTGCAGTAGTGAGTTGGACCCAGTCACATGCTTTAAAAATGGCACGGCACAATGTGAATGTGAATGCAGTTTGTCCCGGTTTGATATGGACCCCAATATGGGAGGCTATTGCCAGAAAAAGATCTAAATTCGGTGGTAGCGTAGATATGGATGGGTTGGAAGGGCGCCAACTTTTTAATCATACTGTGAAATCCTGGGTACCACTCCAAAGGGAACAAACTGCTGAGGATATTGGGAACATATCGGCTTTCTTAGTATCTGATCTTTCAAAAAATATTACGGGTCAGTCTATCAATGTGGACGGGGGTAGGTTTACCAATTAATTAGGACAAATTTAAAAGTGTCAATCTTGGGAATATTTTAAGGAATATTTAGTTGGCGTTTTCTTTTCACTAATAGGATGCAGGGGATTAACCCTATTAGGCAGAGGATTGAGCCAATGATAAAGAAATTATGAAATAAAGTTAATCCTACTTGGGTTAGTTGGCTTTCAAATATAGAGTCATTGCCACCGGCCTTTCCTAATTCAGTGACAGTTATATCGATTCCTAGCAGTAAATCTTGGAATTTTTGAGATCCCCATGCGGCTAGAGCGGCGATACCTAGAGTCATACCAAGGAACCTAGAGGCGCTTATAATTCCTGCTGCAGCTCCCTGATCCCCTGAATTGGCATTGTTCATGGCAGAAGTTGTTATGGGTGCTATTACTAATCCGAATCCAAAGCCAGCCATTAATAAATGAAGCGACATAGTTGGGTCACTGGAGGATTCTGTCCAGAGACTCATGAAAAATAGAGATATGGCGCAAAATATGAGGCCCACGCAACCGGTCAGTCTAAGGTCAACATTTTTGCTTAACCATCCTCCAACTATAGCCCCTATTGGGATTGCAATTGTCATTCTTAATAGGATTAGACCACCCTCAAGAGAGGTCCCTGAAAACACCGTATTAACCATCAAAGGAATCGTGACTAGAGTAATTATCAGCGAGGCTCCATAAAACAAGTGTAGAACATTAGCGGCTATGAATTGTATATTTTTGAAAATATTGATTGGTAATACGGGATTATTACTGGTTTTTGAAAAGAAATAGTACCCCACTAAGAAGACGAAACCAGCAAAAATAAATGTTGCTAAAAGTGATGTGTTGGTGCCGGATTGAGCACACCCTAACGTTATGAGGCAAATCGCTGCGACTATTATTGCTGAACCAAAATAATCCATTTCACGCTTTATAGGTTTATTGTTTGGGACTAGAAAAATAATGCCTATTATTACCAAAACTCCAATAGGAACATTTAGCCAGAATACCCATTGCCATGAGAAGAATTGAGTTACTATTCCTCCCCATAGTGGCCCAATTACTGCTCCAGCTTCTGCACATGCACCTGTCATTCCCATAGGGATAAATCTTTCCTTACCAGAATAAGAGTCTGTAATAATCGTGATAGTGACTGGTATCAAAGCTCCAGCTCCTATAGCCTGGACGACCCTGGTACCGATCACCCAGTTGAGAGATGTACTGCTTTCTAAAATATATGAAGCTGAATTTCTGATGTAGGCACTATCGTGATATGCGTATGTTTCTAAAAACCCCAAAGAATTAGTAAGCCCTGTCCCTATTGATCCCAGTATAAATACTGACATGGAAGCTATGTATATGAATTTCCGTCCATAAATGTCAGATACTTTACCCATAATGGGCATCATCGAAACATAGCCTAATAGGTATCCAGTAACTGTCCACATTGCTCGGTCTAGATCGGTCACTTCAACCATCAAATCTGACATTATCTGAGGGAGTATCGTGACCACGACTGTTTGGTCATCTGCGGCAAAAAATATTCCTGCAAACACGGGAATTAGAGCAATATTCTTGTGGGATACTTTCAGCATAAAATTTGAGGGCTATACTATTTCAATGGGTGCTCTATAACTAGGTCCTCATTAATTTTTGAGATCGTTATTATTCTTTGAATTGTATTATTAGGTTCTGATCTATCATATTCATTTAATTTACCGTAAATGATTGCCCTGTTTAGATAATTTGTAGTTTTATCTATCCAAAGGGTTACCTCGACATCGTTGTTAGTGGTTTCTCCGATTATGCTTGAGAGGGAAGAAGCAGGCATAGAACCTTTAATATGCCAATATGTTTTACCAGATGACTCTATTGAAGAATAAGTAACGCTGTCCAGTATTTTTTGAATTCCATCTTCGGGGTCAAAGAAGGAAAGAAGTGTCACTGAGCCTTCAGTTCGTTCCCATTTTTGTGTTAGCGGATTTAGGAAAAATATGTCGTCATCGATCGTGATTAATTTACCAGAAAGAGTTAAATTACCGAATAAGAATTTTCCTTCAACCAGCATTGCGTTATCACTAGATATTAGACCCGTAGCTTTTGAAAACATTAGGCCGCCTACTTGCGTTCCAGATACGTTTCTGTGGGATAACTCAAATTCAAATGATGAAATACCTTGCATTGCTACTCCACTCAGGGTGAGGATCTCTTTGGGTGTTTTTGTTATCCTTGTATTTGACTTTGTTGAATCTGCGTTGCAAGAAATGGTGATGGCGCTGGCGAATAGAATTGTCATCAAAATGACGAATTTTTTCCCTCCTAACATGATTTCGTGCATCTTAAGTCAAAAAAAAGCCCCGCTCTTAGAACGGGGCTTTTTTAAATACAATTTGAGATCTAGGCTATGTTCGATTTCTTACGTAAATCAATGAACCAGCTCCCATCATTAATATTCCCAATGCTGCTCCCATTAAAAGCAGATTAGCTATTAATTTCTCACCTACGCTTGGTAAGCCAAGTCCTAATACGCTACCGCTGGTACCACCACCAGATTCAGCAGCTGTTGCTGTTTCAGATCCAGGAAGTTCTTTAGCTTCAAGGGTGAGAGTGCCCATCTGTTGGGCGCTTGCTCTAGCCTGAGCTGAGCCTCCCTCTCCTGTCGACGAAGAAATAGTTCCGTCTGTATTTCCATCCCAACCATTTTTGGCTGCAGAAAGTTCATTGAAAATTTTGTCAGCAAATATATTTGCTACTGCCGCACTGGTTTGCGAGGCAACATCATTGTCAGCCGTGGCTTTCGCGGAGTTCACCCATGCCGAAATATTACCGGCCGAGGCGATTACTCCTGCCGCTCCTTCAGCTAGATTACTGTCTTCACCGTCTACCTCTGCGGCTGCAGTGGCATGAGCTGGTAACCCATCCGCTAATTCTGCAATTGCTGAAGTATCGGCCATTGCACTAGCTACTGAGGTTTTGATTTCATCAATATCTGTCGAAGCTTGAGCAGTAGCAATGTTAGCCAATGCCGCATCAAGATGATCGTCAATGGTGTTCAATTCGCCCATTATGCCGTTTATGGACACAGCCGCACTAGCGGGTATATCGTCGCTATATGCGGTTGATCCACCTGGCCCATGGGTAATTTTTATTCGGCCATAGGTGATTAGCAGATCTTGGCCATCGTATCCCTCAGAGCTACTATCAAAAGTGAGATTAATGCTACCCGTGGGCTGAATAACCCCTTGTATAACTGGTTGAACCACCTCAACCTCACCTAGATTTAGAGAGTTTGTACCGTCCTGCGATATCAGAACTGCATTGTAAGGGCTACCTTCAGCAGCCGGGGTCACTCCAGACATTGAAATGACGATTGAGTCATTTGCTGCCTGGTCATTCTGCACGATGGCCGTGCCGAAAGTAACAGCATCCGATTCTGCAAATGTAACCGTAGGAATCAAAAATGAAACCATCAGGGCGGTAATTATTATTAATGTCTTGGTCCTGAACATAGCTTACACGCTGCCTCCTTGACCAATGATTTGACTGAGTCAGTCTTGTTTATTAGTTACGTGTGGATATAACACTACCACAAACACGCTCAGCATAGTAGCACTTACAGGATAAAGATTCCAACGGAAATAATATTGAAAATATAGGAAATGCTTGTCTAGGCACATATCAAAATAAATTTTAGTCTATATTATGAATGTAAAAGTCATAAACTTTCTCAGATAATTTGGTTTATTAAATGGTTGTTTCCATCCATGGATGATTTTGGAGGCAGTATTGTCTTTCGATTCTGGGCGTGACACGTTTAAAAATAGAGATCTAAAAGCGCTTGAGGCAGGTTTAGACAGGCTCGGCATAAGGCCTACTAAAAAGTCTATCTCTGATTTCCTTACTTTTTATGATTTGCTATTGGAAGCCAATGCAAATGTTAATCTCACAAAGATTATTGAATGGCCCGATGTTGTGCAGAGGCATTATCTAGATGCTATAAGTGTATTTTTAGCAGTTCCATCTCTATATGAAGGAAGAGATAAAATATTGGACGTAGGATCGGGATTTGGAATGCCGGGGTTCCCCTTGAAGATAATTTTTCCACGAAATAAGTTTTTTTTGTTGGAATCTGTGAGAAAAAAACTAACTTTCATGAATGCTGTAATCCAGAAGATGCACTTATCCAATATCGCGACCGTGCTGGGGAGGGCCGAAGATTTGGCAAAAGTTGAATCTCATAGAGAGAGTTATTCATTGGTAGTGTCGAGGGCCGTAGCCACACTTCCAGTCCTTCTCGAGTTTACTTTGCCTTTCTGTAGGATTGGTGGTGTGGTGGTTGCAATGAAAGGGGGTGGAGTTGAATTGGAAATTGCTCGATCAACGCAGGCCCTGAAGTTACTGGGAGGAGAAATAGATAAGGTGGTTAGAGTGGGAGAAAAATTACCTTGCTCAGATGGCCAACTTGTTGTGATTAGGAAGATATCCGAAACCCCTTTGATCTTTCCACGCAAAGCAGGCATACCCAAAAAGAGGCCACTTTGAGATTGTTTCATAGAATTAACTCTAGGATTCTCAAAAAAAAGAATTTGGAAGATCACTTCTGGCATGGTAGCCAAAACAAAGCTTTGGAGTCTTTTTTTTCTTTTAGAGCCGCGGCTATTTTTCTAATAGCTTTTTTAGCTATATATATATTTTTTAGGTTTTTTCACATTGACTGGGATTCAGCCATAGACACTCTGAGATCATTACATATTGGAAACTATATTGTTGCCTTGATAACTTATTATTTGAGTTTCCTGTTTAGAGGTATGCGATGGAAGATAATCGCCCGCAACGCTTCTCAGGCAGATTACGCCGAAGTGCATAGTATTAGACCTAGTCCTGTTATTAGCGGATTTACTAATTTTCGATCCACGATTCTTGTTTTGTGTGGATGGTTTGTTAATTCATTAATATGGCTGAGGCTTGGGGACGCCTATAGAGCTCATCGCCTGGGAATAATCTCAAAACTAGGGTTTTCCTGGGCCCTTGGCACATTGGTTGCTGAGAGAGTCTTAGACATGGCAATAGTTTTTGTGGTCATTCTGTTTTCTCTTATTATGTTTTCCTCGGGAATACAGAAGCAGGCAATTCAAATTCTTGTCATTTTTGCAACGATTATTTCCTTTTTACTTGCCGGTTTTATTTTGTTGCTTATATACGGGGAGGATCGGGTGATTCCATTAATCCCTAGCCGCGGCCGACCGTATTACCTAAAGTTCAAAATGGGGGTACTTAAGAGTTTCAAAGACATTTTAATTATTACAGGGTTGGGTTTGTTAGCGTGGCTTATGGAAGTCACCAGGATGTTTTTTGTGATCGAATCTTTGAGTATCGAAATCCCTATCTATTTGATACTACTTGCTTCAATGAGCAACGCTGTTTTATCCACTTTTCCAACTCCAGGTGGTATTGGATTCGTTGAACCTGGATTGACAGGTATTCTGTTAATATCGGTTGCTAGTTCAGATGCTGCCTCAATTGCTTTGCTAGATAGATCTATCACTTACCTAAGTATATTGATTTTGGGAGGGCTGGTTTTTTTGTTTCATCAAATTTATTTCAGTAAAGAATTGGATTCTAGAAACACTGCCGTTTCTTCCTGAATAAATCAATATCGGCATATAAAAATGGAGTAAAGTGGGGATAAAGAAAAATTAGCGATAAATAAGCATTATATTATTGACTTGGAGACAGAACATTAATAGACTTCACCCGTATAGACAACAATTATCATGATCGAGCATATTTAATCATAATGGCAAATATATCTTTGGAGGGGATTCAAAATGACCTTAAAAGAGATTCATCATACGGTAAAAAGGCCAGGAAGGACACAGGATCATGA
>CAYMZR010000095.1:0-7713 GCA_964394975.1 uncultured Dehalococcoidia bacterium
GCGGGTCTTCCATTCTTCAATGTAACCTGCTGAGGGTTATTAATTTCTACCTTGGCCCTGCACTTAACGCAGTACGCTTCCATATCTCCCTCCTTGTGAGGACTTACTATATAAGACATATTATTCATATAATTAACAGTAACGCAACCCTTTTTCTACCACATATGGTACTTTCTTTCTAAATTTGACCATCAATATGTGGTATTTAGCCGTTTAGAGGACATAATTATTTCACCTAACGACTAAAGAAATATTTTTGTAACACTACAGCAACATCTTTTTAACAGCACCGCAATACTTAAGAAACATCAAGGTACTAGGCTCACTGCAATAGATTAGAGCAATTCTGTTGATTTAACAGATTTGCTGACAATACAAGTAACTCGGAGGTTCAATATGGATTCAGGACATACTTCTTGGATGTTGATGGCCACTGCGCTAGTGTTTTTTATGACCCCTGGGCTGGCTTTCTTTTATGGGGGATTAGTTCGAGCAAAAAATCTCGTGAACACCATAATGATGAGTTTCATGTCCATTGCGATAGTGAGCATTGTATGGGTCCTATGGGGTTATAGCCTTGCCTTTGGAACAGGTAATGCATTTATTGGAGACTTCAGTCATCTCGGATTATCGGGTATATCGTTTACCTCGGCAGAAGGTGATGATATACCGCCACTACTGTTCGTAGCATTTCAAATGATGTTTGCGATTATTACCCCAGCCCTTATCACGGGGGCGTTTGCAGAAAGATTCAAATTCAGCACATACCTTATTTTCTTGGTAATCTGGAGTACAGTCGTTTATGCACCCATAACCCATTGGGTATGGGCCAGCACTTGTATTGAAGCTTGTGCAACCGATGCACCTGTGGAGATTAACGGATGGCTATGGGATCTTGGGGCGCTTGACTTCGCTGGTGGGACTGTTATTCATATAAATGCAGGCATGGCGGCTGTAGCAGCAGCTCTACTAGTTGGTAAACGACGAAACCCGGGGCTACAACCCAATAATGTGCCATTTGTGGTTCTTGGAGCTGCTATTCTCTGGCTTGGATGGTTCGGATTTAATGCTGGTTCAGCAGTGGCTGCCAACGATTTAGCCGCGAACGCTTTCCTTGTCACAAGTTTGGCAGCCTCAACTGCCGCATTGACTTGGGGTGTCATTTCACACTTAAAAACGGGGAAAATGGGAGCTGTTGGAGTCGCTACGGGAGCAGTAGCAGGATTAGTTGCTATAACTCCAGCTGCAGGGGCTGTGAACGCTATGGGTGCACTTGCAATCGGATTCGGTGCAGGATTGATTTGCTTTTACGCAGTTGAACTGCTTCACAAAACCAAAATGGATGATGCTCTTGACGTATTTGCCGTTCATGGCATAGGCGGCATATGGGGAGCTATTGCCACCGGCATATTCGCACTCGAGGCAATAACCGGAGGTACAAAGGGGCTCATCGAGGGCAATATAGAACAAGTTGGCATTCAGGCAGTTGGGGTAATCGCCACAGTGGCGTACTCCGGCGTAGTAAGTCTTATTATCTTATTTATCTTGGATAAAATTCCTGGACTTGGATTAAGGTCCAGTGAATCTGATGAAGATATAGGACTTGATTTAGCTGAACACGGAGAACAAGCTGCCGTACAAGACGGAGCAAACTAGCATAGTTCCGACGTGATAGTAAGAAGGATTTGGATAGAACCGAACCCTTTTTACTATCACCGCAACAATGTTACATATTTGTTTCTTAATTATTGCAAAAATGTTACACCATATGTAACATCTGAATTGTAAAAGTTTCAAAGGAAGTGATATATGTTAAAGATAGAAGCGATATTCAGACCCGAAAGGGTTGGTGCGGTCACCGATTCTCTTCTAGCAGCCGGCGTCACAGGGTTTCATTATCAAAATGTTACGGGTCAAGGGCAACAAAAAGGTGTAGAAGTAGTAACAGGAAGAGGTGGTCAAACAACCCGGTCCGCATCAGCTAAAACCTTACTGGTTACAGTAATCTCAGACGACAAAAAAGATGAGGTGGTAGAAGCCATTGTTTCAGCTGCAAGAACTGGTGAAATTGGGGATGGGAAAATATTTATAAGCGAAATTTCAGATACAGTGCGTGTAAGAACCGGTGAATCCGGGGCTTCTGCAATTTAGCTTAAGGAAAACTCAAATCCGATTCTCCTAACCTACTATTGAACGTAGTCTGATGCATGGGTATGATCTTTAGTAATGCCTACTAATGTGCCACCTCAATATAGAGATGCGGAACAAAGATTCCGAGAAGCCGTTTCAATCCAAGGCAAAATAGCAGCCTTGCAAGAAATGCTTCAAATTATGCCTAAGCACAAAGGCACAGATCATTTGAAAGCTCAATTAAGAGCACGATTATCCAAATTGATGTCTGATTTGGAAACATCTTCTGGTGGAAAAGGAGGTAGAACAGAGCCCTTCTCGCTACCTAAAGAGGGTGCTGGCAGGTCTACTTTAATTGGGCCAACCAACGTTGGAAAATCTTTTCTTCTTTCCTCAGCTACAGGGGCCAAGACAAAAGTGGGTTCATACGAATTAAGTACCCAAGAACCCATTCCAGGAATGTATCCGTATAGGGATATATATATCCAAATGGTGGACACACCACCAATAGACAATGTCGCAACTCAGAGCAGACTTTACGGTTTGTTAAGGACTAGTGACATATTTGTCTTCGTTGCCGACTTGACGAACAGCCCGGTAGAACAAACGGAAAACTCTTTCAAAGAGCTAGACGAATGGGGCTTCAGCCTTTTGCACAAAGGGGAATGTCCTGATGAAGACAGTCAATTCACTGCTAAACCGACAATAATCGTTTGCAACAAGGCAGATATCCCTGGAGCGTTAGACAATTATGACGTCATGGAGCATCAATACGGCAAAAGATTCCCTCTAATCATGGCAAGCGCCCAAGAAGAAGTAGGCCTTGACGAGCTAGCAGAAGAATTATTTAAAGCACTAAAAATAATACGGATCTATACCAAATCGCCTAGAGAACGAATGCAGGATTTTAAAAAAAAGGATCCGGTCGTACTTCCCATAGGAAGCACCGTAGGTGAAGCTGCACAGCAAGTCCACAAAGAACTGAGTCAAGGGCTCAAATATGCCGTACTCTGGGGGGATTCAGGTAAGTTTGACGGTCAGAGAGTAGGACGTGGGCATGAATTATTAGATGGTGATGTCATAGAAATACACGTCTAAACTCTAGGCATTCAAGGCCTTAAGCACCTTCCCAGGAGCCATAGGCAACTCTGTCATTCGGACTCCAACGGCATCGTAAATAGCATTTGATATAGCCGCCATAGGAGGTATCAAACAAGCTTCCCCAACCCCACGCAACCCAAAAGGGTGTCCTGGATTAGCGACTTCTACTAGTACTGTGTCTATCATGGGTAAATCTAAGGAAACAGGCATTCTGTAGTCTAAAAAGGATGAATTGACCATATTGCCTTCCTCGTTAAAAACATATTCTTCATTTAACGCCCACCCTATGCCTTGAACGGCTCCACCCTGCAACTGACCCTCAACATAACTCGGATGTATAGCCTTACCAACATCCTGTACAGAGGTATATCTCAAAATATCTACTTTCCCAGTTTCTTTATCCACTTCAACATCAACTATGTGAAGTGCGAAAGCGTTACCCACTCCTCCAGGGTTCACAGTAGCTCGACCAACTATAGGCCCACCAGTACCATTCAACATTCCAGCTAATTCAGAAAATTCAATACTCAATTCAGGGTCACTTTTATGGCTTATTGTAGAGCCGGAATATTGCACTTCCGAGGCATCCACGTCCCAAATCGTAGCCGCCCGATTCACCATTTGCGATCTGATATCATAAGCGGCCTCCACGCAGGCGGTACCAGTCTTAAATGTGACACCACTGCCACCAGCCCCTGAACTGTAACCGATTGAGTCTGTATCACCGATAGAGGGGTTTACGTCTTCCGCGCTCAAACCAAGTACCTCAGCCACCTGCATAGCCATCGCTGTCCGGCTACCTCCAATATCTGGAGATCCTTCAACCAACATAACGGTTCCGTCAGCGTTCACGCTAGCAACAGCACTAGCCGGCCCACTACCATTAAACCAAGCTCCCGCAGCAACGCCACGACCTTTCGCTGTACCCGGTTTAGCAGCGGAATAATGTGGATGATTCTTCGCCGCCTCCAGTGTCTCAACTAGTCCTATCTTTCTATATATTGGCCCGTTAGCAGGCTGACGAGTACCTTCCTTTGCTGCATTCAAAAGCCTAAACTCTATCGGGTCTATATTCAGTTTCTCTGCAACTTCATCAACCACTGTCTCAATGGCAAAAGCCGCGGCTGGTGAGCCTGGGGCTCTATATGCCGATGACTTTTGAACGTTAGTAACAACATCAAGCCCTTCAACATAGGCATTGGGAATAACGTATGGTCCCAACATGGTTCTACTTCCACCTGCCACCGGTGAACCCGGGAAAGCCCCTGCCTCAAATATCAATCTAGCTTTTACCGCCGTAAGTTTCCCCTCCTTCGAAGCTCCAAGTTTTATTTCGATTTCGGTCCCCGAAGTCGGTCCTGTACCCATAAAAACTTCCGCCCTAGTCATGGTTATTTTCACAGCAGAACCTGATTTTTTAGACAGTACCGCCGCTACTGGCTCTAAATAAACCCCACCCATACCTTTACCCCCGAAACCTCCGCCGATTTCCAGAGGCACAACCGTGACATCCCCAATTGGTATATCAAGCAATGCAGATATGTGATCTCTAAATGCGAACAATTGCTGGGTACTACACCATGCTGTGACCTTTCCGTCTTCATTCCAAAAAGCTGTCGTTGCCTGGGGCTCTATGTACCCTTGATGCACAGCCTTTGTTCTAAACTTCCGCTCCACAATTACGTCGGATCCAGAAAATGCCTTATCTATGTCACCCTCTTTGGAAAGTATTTTCAAGGCCAAATTGCTAGAACCGGCCTTGCCATCGTCACCCCATCCGCCAACCCTAAACAAGGCACTAGATTGAGTTAGCAAACGATCGTGTAAAACTGGGGCACCACTCTGAAGAGCCTCTTTTGCAGTCAATACTGGTGGTAACACTTCATAATCCACTTCGATCAACCCCAAAGCCTCTTCTGCAATATGAGGATCTATCGCAGCTACAGCTGCCACAGCATGACCTACATAGAGAGCTTTCTCTCTAGCCATGACATTCCGGCTATAAAACCCATAATTTACTGCGGCACCCTCTTCCAAATCGGCAATCTCTGCTGAAACTTCTGGTAAATCAGCTCCGGTCATTACGGATTTTACCCCGGGATACGCAAGGGCTTTGGACATGTCTATGGATTTTATTCTAGCGTGAGCATAAGGACTTCTGAGAAGTTTTCCATGCAGGTATCCCACTGGAAAAGAATCTGCACTATACCGAGCGCGGCCAGTTACTTTATCAGCCCCATCGTGGCGTATAGGCCTTGTACCTACCACAGCAAATTCCTTTTCCGAAAGGACCATATTTGGCTCGTTGGTAGTCATGATGTTTCTCCTAATTCAATTCTTTTTCAGGGATACGGCAAATTTATCACAACAGATAAAAGATCGAAACATAATTAGCACTAACCCCCAGGCAGCTAAAAGAATAATTTGATAAATTCTGAAAATAACCAGCCTTAGTTTATGCCATAATGAGCACCGATTAGGTAAAGTGCAAATATAAAGGTAGTCAAATCCAAATGAACTTTGGAGCATCAATATCGAGTTACACCACAACTTGGGACAGCATTGAGTCAGCAATACATACCATGGAATCTGGAAATTGGGACAGCATCTGGTTTCCAGACCATTTCATTCCACCCGCGGCTTGGAAGGGTGGAGAAGATCAGCCAATTTTCGAATCATGGTCCCTACTATCAGCAGTTGCAGGAATGACCCAAAAGCTTCGTATGGGACACATGGTAAACGGCAATACCTACAGGAACCCTGGCTTAGTTGCAAAAATGGCTACCACTATTGATCAGATATCAAGAGGGAGGTTCATACTAAGTCACGGTGCTGCTTGGTTTGAAAGGGAACATAATGCTTATGGATGGAAATTCCCATCATTAAAAGAACGCTCAGACAGATTCGAAGAATCATGCCAATTAATCAGGTTGCTTCTCAATTCTGAAGAGCCGGTTAATTTTAAAGGGGAATATTACAGTTTGGAAAACGCCCCTTTATCCCCAAAATCATTCCAAAGCCCTCATATACCGATCATGATAGGCGGTTTGGGTGAGAAACGAACACTCCGTACGCTAGCAAGATATGGCGACATGTGGAACCTTGATGGTTTTGCCGTTGGCAAAGAAGAAAACGTTCGATTCGGCGGCATGTCACTGGAACTATTTAACAGAAAGGTCGACATATTGCATAAGCACTGTGAGGAAGCCGACAGAGACCCGTCGGAAATAACGCTCACAATATCAATGCCTACAAAATTATCCAAGGACAAATCGGAAACAGATGCCTTTATAAAACAAGTTGGTCCCGGAACAGTCGCAGGCACGGCAGACTACATCATTTCCAGAGTAGGCGAATTCATGGAGGCGGGGGTAGATGAGATTATGTTTTCACCTAGGCCAAGTGACAGTGAATCTTTACAGGCACTTGACGAAGAAGTGCTCTCAGCGTTCGATTAAGAAAGTTTTATAGAAAGATTTTTATACATATCTTCAGCTAAATCTTTTATGGAATATTTCGGCTTCCAACCCCATTCTTCCCTGGCGAAAGTGTCATCTAGTGATTTGGGCCATGAATCTGCGAAAGACTGTCTGGCAGGGTCTACATTATAGGTTATTTCAAACTCAGGATTGATTTTTGCTATTTCGTTTGCAAGTTCAGAAGGGGTAAATGTCATAGCATGAATATTGAAATCCGAATGGTGAATCAGAGATTCTGGAGAAACCTCAAACAACCTTATTAATGCATTTATGGCATCTGGCATATACATCATTGGTAGAGCGGTATCAGCTGAGAGGTAACACTCATACCTGTTGTTCCGAATAGCCTCATAAAACATTTCGACAGCGTAGTCTGTTGTGCCAGCGGTTGGTTCAGTTTTCCAGCTAATTATTCCAGGCAATCTCAGACCTCTTACGTCTAAGCCCAATTTAGAGTTATAGTAGTTTCCCATCAATTCCCCAAAAACCTTCGATATACCATAAACAGTATCAGGATTTTGAATGGTGTCGTTCGGTGTCAGTTCTCGGGGAGTATTACTCCCAAAAGCAGCGATGGAGCTGGGCAATATTATTTTTTCTAGGCCATTATCATAGCCGCACTCTAGAATGTTAAATGCTGCATCTATATTCACTTTATGAGCGGTTGATCTCATTTTTTCAGCAGTAACAGATAATATAGAAGACAGGTGGAAAATTGAACCGACGTGAAAATCCTTTACCACCCTTTCTAAAGCCTTAGCGTCTGTGACATCTAACCTGACATTTGGCCCGTATGCCAGTATGTCTGCAGGTAAAGGTGTCCTATTCCAACCCGCAATCACCGAATTGATACCATATTTGTCCCTAAGAGCGGGAACCAACTCAGAGCCAATTTGGCCTGCTGTGCCTGTTACAAGGATATTATCCATTAAAAACCAATGTCTCCATTTATATCATCAGATCGCCACCATTTATATCAATGGAGGCTCCTGTTATGTATGAA
>CAYMZR010000096.1:0-7685 GCA_964394975.1 uncultured Dehalococcoidia bacterium
CGTTCAGTTGACCAAGGAACAAATATTTTTTCCAAATAGGTTATTAAGCAGAATAAGCCTACGCCGATAAAAGACAGGATTGCAATTGCAGCAAACACTCGTTCAGTTTGAAATTGCGGTTTAGATCTAATCATTAAATATCCTAGGCCCTCACTCGATCCAACCCATTCTCCTATTACAGCCCCTATAACACTCATAGCAATTGCGACCCTAAGTCCCGAAAACAAATAGGGAAGTGAAGACGGAATCATGACCTTTGAAAATACCTGAGATTTCTTTCCACCCAGTGTGTACATCAATTTTTGAATGTCCGGGTCCACGGCCTTCATACCGTCGACCATATTAACCACAATAGGGAAGAAACTTATCAAGGCAACCACTATTACCTTAGGGGCCAATCCGTACCCTATCCACACTAATAGCATAGGAGCTATGACTATGATTGGAACTGTCTGGGAAGCAATAATAAAAGGATACAATGCTTTCTCAACAGTGTTTGAGAGACAAATAGCAGAAGCGAATAGTACACCAACAACAAGTGCCAAGAAAAAGCCTAGAACAATTTCCTCTAAGGTCACTAAAGTGTGCATGGTAAGTAAACTGTAGTCATTGTATATAGTCATAGCTACAGAAGACGGTGGAGGTAACAACCAATTAGGAATGTTCCTTATTTCTACCAGTACTTCCCACACAAGTAAAATGAGAATTACAATCCCAAATGCTGGGCTCCATCTATTAAGCCAATTTCCCATATCTAATTTTGATCCCAAAGAAACGACAATATCCTGGATTTCAATTCAATGAAAGCATTATCATTCACTATCTTTCGATTTCGCGGTCTAGGGAAAGGAACTTTTTCAACCGAATGAATCTTTCCAGGTCTAGAGGTCATAACATAGATATGATCTGAAAGAATAATCGCTTCATCGACGTCATGCGTTACTAGTAAAACCGTTTTCTTTATTTCATCCAGCAAGTCAAGCAGCCACATCTGCATCCTTGACCTATTCAATGCGTCAAGAGCGCTGAACGGTTCGTCCAGTAAAAGAACATCAGGTTCAGTTATAACGGTCCTCAAAAACGAAGCTCTCTGCCTCATTCCTCCAGACAGTGCATTGGGATAGTTTGATTCAAACCCAGACAAACCAAAAGAATCAAAATGTGACTCAGCTATTTGGTAAGATTGTTTTTTCGGCATACCCCTTACTTCCAAGCCAAGAATCACATTATCTTTTACGGATCTCCACGGTAAAAGAAGATCTTTTTGCTGCATATAGCCAACCGATCCTAACCTAGAATCAAAGTCCAAACCATTTATATCAACTGACCCGGAATCAGGTTGATCAAGACCAGCAATAATATTGAGCAAAGTACTTTTACCACAACCACTAGGTCCCAATACAGATATCACTTCTGACCGATTAATTATCAGATCGATCCCATCAAGAATTCTTACGGAATTTCCATCCTGATTAATTGTCTTCTCAAGACCTGCTATGTTTATGTGGCTACCTGTTACCGTTTCCATTTCATCCAAAGTCCTCAATTTCACCCCAAAAAAAAACCGCCCTATGATAGGCGGCCAGGAAAAGTTTTGCTTGCGTATTGGGATCCCTACGCTGGCATTACCCAGATCAGGTATATAACGGGTCGACAACACCTGTGTTGCCCTCTCAGCCTGGCCGTTCCAAGCTCCCCCAATTAAATTTCAATTTTTAATGGATGGATTCTAGCACAAATATTTGAGACGTAGACTATACGTACTTAAGGTTCTTTAATTACGGCGGGTCGGAGGAAAGGCCATAATGACGAGAAACATAGATACAATAGAAGCTGCAGCAAATCCTAAAAAAGCCCCCTCATAGCTACCCGTTTTATCATACACAAACCCGGATACTACAGGTCCAATTATGATTCCGACCATTTGAATGCTACTTCTAAATCCAGATATGGTTGCGAATGCTTTTCTGCCAAAATAATCAGCAATAATTGCCTGGGGTATAACTGATATACCACCTTGAGAAATAGAATAGGCTATTAACCCAGGAATTGATGATGATAATGAATCAGCAGTGGCGAGTAATACTATTGATACCGTCATGAATAGCAACGAAATTGCCATCATGTACCGTCTGTTAAAGTAATCGCCAAGATAACTAAGACCAAATCTTCCCGGTATGCTGATAACTCCTACTGACCCCGCGTATGTCGCTGCTTCTATTGGATTAGCACCCAGTCCAATAAAATAAGGAACTAAGTGAAGTCCCACCCCGCCGGTGACTAATGATCTAGCCATAATCGATAATGACAGGTACCAAAAACTTGAGGTTTGAAGAGCTTCCCTTGCCGTAAAGTCTGCATCCTCTCCGTCAATAAGAAGCGCGGCTTCTTTTGGGGATTGTTTAGGAACTTTTTCCCCATCAGGTAACAATCCATATTGTTCTGGCCTATGCCTCATCAAAGCAGCAATAGGAAATCCTACTAAAATAACCAAAACGCCTACGAAAATTGATGCGTCCCTCCATCCATAAGTATCAATAGCCCAGCCTAAGGCCGGAACCAACAAACCTCCAAGTCCCACACCAGACCACATGATTCCAAAAGCCAAGCCCCTTTTCTTATTGAACCAATTTGCAACAGCTGCAGAAGCTGGTACATGCATACCTAGGCTATTACCAAGGGTTATACCAAGAATATATACAAGCATAAAGGTAAAAAGACCGCTTACTTGACTCAACAAGACAAACCCAATACCCATTAAAGGAATTCCAACCAACATCAATTTGCGAGGGCCCATACGATCGACAGCCCAACCCTCAGCAGGTCCGATAAACCCTGCTTCCAATCTTGCTAAAGAAAAAACGGCTGAAACTGTGGTTCTACTCCAACCAAATTCCTTACTTAAGGGGATAATGAAATTACCAAATCCGTGAAAATTAATTCCGGAAGACATCGCCATAACGAAAGCGCCACCAATGCAAATCCACCAACCGTAAAAAAATCCGAATTTATTTCTACGTTTGTTTTGGTCGTCAGCTTCCACATCACCCGAATCCAAATCTGGGATAGAGTGGTTGTTTCCTTTGTTACTTGCCAATTGTCATGAACTTAATATTAGGTACATTTGGATATAACTTGGAAGTTTACCATTGGTGAAATTTAAAATCTTGAAACCCCATAGAACTATCTAAATTTATCAATCTGTTATTCTGTGCTAAGGAATTAATAATGACAAGCTCCAATACAAAAACAACTAGACCTGATTTACTGGCTATATTAGAAGACAATGGTCTTCGAATCACCACTCCCAGACAAAAAATAGTCGATTTTATCCATGAAGCTGACGAAGGTTTTACTGCCGAGCAAATAATCGACCAGCTAGCTGGGGTTTCAAGAGCCACAGTATTTCGTACTCTGAAAATTCTACTTGCGTCAGACATAATATGTCGTCTTTCTACACGGGAAGGAACACCTATATACTCACTTTCTCGTGCGGATCATCATCACCACACGGTGTGTGTGTCGTGTGGAAAAGTCGGAGATTTTAGAGCCTCAACAGTTGAAAGGTTACTAAAAGGAATAGAATCTGATATACCTGGTGTCATTGTGGGACACAACATCGAATTTTACATCAAATGTGATGCCTGCGTTTGAGAAAAAAGCCTCGTATAAAACGCGCAAGACAAGAATATGACAAAGGTAATTAGCGTCATTGATGGACCCGATGGAAGGTCAAAATAGTAGGATAAATACAGGCCGGTCACAGCTGAGAATAGTCCAAACGAAACCGCCAACAACATTGATCGAGTAAATCTTCTTACAACCATCTGTGCCGCAGCGGCCGGGGTCACCAATAGACCCACAACTAGAACGACGCCTACTACATGTAAAGTTACTACAATAGAAATACCAAGCAAGATTAGAAATATATAATTCAATGCCCCAACATTTAAACCGGCTACCACTGACCCAACAGGGTCAAACCCAGAAAAAACAAGCTGCCTGTGAAATGCACTTAACGTGATTAGTACCACAATAGTCAAAGCGAAAGAGATTAACATATCAAATTTAGATACCCCAAGAATCTGACCCAACAGTATATCTTCGACACTCACCGTAAGCCCGCCAGCAAAAGAGATAAAGACAAGCCCAAGAGAAAACAGTCCCGCAAACATAACACCCACGGCGGTGTCTTCAGTAACAGTTTTACGTCGGATCAGGTACCCGACTGAAACCGCCACAAGAATCGCCATAGGTATAGATCCCAAAAAAGGAGAAACCCCCACTATTAGTGCAATCACTATCCCTGGCAATACTGAATGAGCCATGGCATCACCCATAAATCCCATGCCTCTTATAACAACATAGGAGCCTAGAATAGGACATATGATCCCTACCATTCCGGATACGAATAAGGCTCTTATCATAAAATCATATTTAAATGGTTCTACAATAAGTTCAATCATGATGATGTCCCAGCGAGTGTCCGTAAAACATACCAGGGTGCGATCCATACAATTCTTCCAAAACTTCAGGTGTGAATGTCGTATCTGGAGGGCCTTGGGCACAGACATGCCGATTTAGGCATATCACTTCATCAAACCTATCAGCAAGAGTGTTGAGATCGTGAGTAGCAATAATAATGGTTTTACCTTCGTTTTTCAGATCTTTTAAGGTATCAAGTAATCCAAATTGAGAGGCTACATCCACACCACTGAAAGCTTCATCTAGTAGAAGAATATTGGCCTGCTGACATAAAGCCCTGGCTATAAAGACTCTTTGCCTTTGACCTCCAGACATCTCGCTAATTAATTGGGTTTTGTCCTGCAACATATCGACCCTATCCAAAGCTGATTCAACCATTCTTGAATGCTTCTTCTTTGAAAATCCAAAAGTTGAAGTATTTTTGACAAGCCCGAGATTAACTACTTCTTCAGCGGTTAAAGAAAATCTCCAATTCACATTTTCCCTTTGCGGTATATAGCTAATCGAACCCTTAGAATCCTTCGGGGTCATGCCATTTACATATATTGAACCATGAACAATTTCTTGGATGCCGGCTATGGCATTAAACAAGGTGCTTTTGCCTCCTGCATTTGGTCCTACCAAAGCAGACAGCACACCCCTGCCAACTGAAAATGAAACATCATCCAGAACCAAATTACCATCGAATTCCACACATGCTCCGCTGGCCCTTATACAGCAAACACAATTTGGGCCACATACGAGGCAACGATCCGGAAAATCTTGATTCGAAAAATCGTCCTTCATTTTCACATTTTCGCTACAATCAATATAGTAATTACATTGTGATACTTAGTCTCAATTGAAGAAATAGATTATATTGTTTAGTCAAGAAAAGTGTCAATTAATATGGCTCATTTATTTACTGTATTTATCTATCCAATCCCAAAGAATATCGGCCCTAGTTTTGCCTTCGGCATCAGAAGGATCTATTGCACACCTGCATGTTCTCGTATAAGAACCTATCGTCTGTAGATCCGTCCTATTTTTTTTCCATTCCCAAGATGCTCCTCCAGCAGTTATGAAAATCTCATTGCACAGATCTTTCGTTACCGGAACTGCCTTGGAAAATCTATTGGACCAAGACGACCCAGCAAACACCCAAAAATTATCCCAAAGCGATTCACACGACATCGCTCTTCGTAAGTGGGCGTTTGCCTGAAAGCGTTCCATTTCCAACCCGGATGGTGGTTCAGAAACAGATTTTAAAACCTGTTCTACATGTAAATATCCAATAAAATAAAAGCCAAATCTTTCCGTTGGCCTCCCATATTCCCACTGCTGTAATCGCGATATAAACAAAAGGAAGTCCCCTCTATTTACTTCTCTCATCCCCATGGCTCTAGGATTAACATCACAGTTGTCACCGTAGGTAAAAGTATCGAATTCAGGATCACTATGGGCAGTGACTGTAGCCATGGACTCTGGCAAATACTTAGAAAGGTTTTGGTTCGGGGTATAAAATGACTTTAATTGACGATACTCCAATCCATGAGCACTTGGTAACTGACGGTCCTCAGGTATAGGTATAAACTCAAAAGTTCTATCCCCAAAAATAGGACTGCAAAAATTATGGCTGGCATTTGAGCCAACATTAATCACGTAGATTTTACCTGCCATTTTTACTCTTCCTTCAACAGGTTCACTTTGGATTCCTTTATGGATAATCTGATTTCATTTATGGTTTCCATATCCTTCTCCGAATCAAGTGCGCTTTTCAATACAGCGATCGCCTTTTCTCCTCCTATCCTACCTAAGGCCCAGGCAGCATGAATTCGAATTAGACTTTCTTCTGTCTTTAAAGCATTAGACAGTGCCGGAAGTGAAGCACTATCACCATTATTCCCTAAGGCTATACATGCGTTTCTTTTCATTCCGACCAATTTCGTTCTTTTTATGGCACTATCCTTGTATTTTTTACTAAAATCAGCCTGATCCATATTGAGTATTTCAACCAAGTCGGGGGTAGAGAAACCGGGTCTTTGCTTGAATGAAATCTGACTGCCTTTTGAAGCTTTTCGATTGACAGGACACACGTCCTGACAAATATCACAACCGAAAATCCAGTCTCCAATCAACGGTCTCAATTTTCTAGGTACAACACCTCTAAGTTCGATTGTCAGGTATGAAATACATTTTTCATTATCTATTACATAAGGCGCAACAATGGCGCCAGTGGGACAGTCGTCTATACAACTTACACAGTTGCCACAAGTTTTCTTCAACGAGACATCTGGCTTCAAATTTAAGTCCGTAATAACCTGGGCCAGAAATACCCAAGACCCATGAGTAGGTGTCAATATATTGGTATTCTTACCAACCCAGCCGACACCTGAGCGACGTGCAGCTGCCCTATCATTCATGGGGCCATCATCAACAAAAATACGAGAATTTACTTTCTCGCCAGTTATGGTTTCTAGTTTTACGCAAAATTCTTTTAATTTGGTTTTTAGAACCTTGTGATAGTCATCTCCCCAAGCATATCGGGCAACTCTTCCGGTCTTCGATGTAGTAATGTCAGGGTCAGTAGTTAAATAACTGGTTGCCAAAGAAATAACTGATCTGGCGCCTTCCAGAAGAAGTTTTGGACGATTCATTTTTTGAACTCGATCTTTTGTGTACCAACTATATCCATTCATATGACCATCATCTATACGCTTTAAGGCAGCCCTTTCATCAGTTACAAAAGGCTCAGGGCCTGTTATTCCAACTATGTCAAAGCCTAGAGTATAGGCACATTTTTTTATCCGCTCTTCCACGGTAGTGGTATTTGGGTGCAACTAAATTCTCCTATTCATTTCCTTAGTAACAAACGTTGTATTGACACTTTTCATAAATGAGCCATATCATCATTCCAACCCGCCGGTTCAACCTTGTCACCGCGGAGTATTTTGAAAAAATCGGGGAGAAGCGGTATTTATCTCTGAGAACAATTCTAATCACATTTACTTAGAGGATAAACAGTTAATACGCTTCACCTATATCTTTAAAATCCGATAGCCCCAGAATTTCTTGGATATGGTGGATGGAAGTGAAACAAATAACAGGAGTCGAATATGTCGAACCTTAGGGAATTAAGAAGAACTTACGGATTTGACGAGGTTGCAATCGCCCCTGGTGCAATAACTGTCAATCCGGAAATGACAGACACATCATTCAAA
>CAYMZR010000097.1:0-7236 GCA_964394975.1 uncultured Dehalococcoidia bacterium
TTATATCATCAGATCGCCACCATTTATATCAATGGAGGCTCCTGTTATGTATGAAGCATGGTCTGAAGCCAGAAAAGTCACTAAGTCAGCCACTTCCTGAGGTAGTCCAAGTCTTTTCGCCGGAAACATGTCCGCATATTGTTTTGTTCTTTCTTCTGAAATGGTGGACCGAACCATTTCTGTTTCAATCAGTCCTGGGCACACCGCATTAACAGTTATTCCATACTCAGCGACCTCTTTGGCCATATGCCTGGTCAAACCAAGTACTGCTGCTTTTCCTGCAGTGTAATGGGCACCACCGATCGTGCTTACATTTTTCCCAGCACTTGATGAAATATTAATTACTCTGCCCCATCCATTAGCCTGCATTAAAGGCAAAACAGCTTTGGAACACAAAAACGTTGACTTCAAATTGCCTTCGACCACATAATCCCACTCTTCTTCTGAGATATCCAATAATGGCGTTGGCCGTAATACCCCTGCGTTGTTCACCAGTATGTCAATTTGACCAAATTTACTTGCTGTACTCTGAATCATTTCCTCAACTTCTAGATTCTCTATGACATTAGCAACATGGGAAATAACCTTGGTGTTATAAGTTCTGATATCAGCAGCCGTGGAATCGGCTGTGTTTGCGTTTATATCATTGACAACAATGGCAGCCCCTCTCTTAGCCAATGAATGTGCTATTGAGCTACCCATCCCCTGTCCGGCACCCGTTACTATCGCAACTTTGCCTGTTAAATCGTTCTTCTTGCTATCTAAAACCATGTTTCCTATTTGCCTTGCATTATAAATTCTGCAACCTTCTCTCCCACCATCATGGAAGGAACATTTGTATTCGCTCTTACGCAATCGTGCATGATGGAAGCATCAGCTACACGCAGATTTTCAATACCATGTACCTTCCCATACTGATCAACTACAGCCATGGGATCTGATTCAGGCCCCATCTTACAAGTACTGCTAATATGATGGCTGGTGGCGGAATTTTTTCTTATCCATAAGTCCAACAAATCGTCATCTTGTAATTCTTTGTCTGAAGGCTGGACACGTTTAGTAACTATAGCCTTATAGGATGTTCCTTCTCCCACTTCAGCACACAACCTTACGCATTCCCGCATTCGTCGCAAATCCTCTTCCTCTCTAAAATAATTGTAATTTAAGTAGGGTTGTACCTTTGAATCCGGAGCCCTTAATAGTAGCTCTCCAGAACCTATCTGAAGGTAAAGACACGCGATCATGCCGACACCTTTATACATGTCTTCTCCGTCAGTCATATAAAAGAGTTGCGGTACTGTGGCAATTTGGTGAACCATCATATCGTTGTGTAGATCTGAACCTTCAGCTGTATATCTGATCGCGACTGTTGCACCACGTTTAGAACCATCTTTCAAATGCTCGTACTCATCTTTTACTTCCCATATAAGACGTACCTGTGGATGATCCCTCAAATTTTGACCTACTCCAGGCGAATCATGAATGACGTCGATCCCCTTTTCCATTAGATGCTGCTTCGGACCTATTCCGGACAACATCAACAGTTGGGGAGACCCTATAGCCCCTCCACTCAGAATTATCTCTTTACCTTTTTCAACAAAAATATCCCCTTCTCTTTCTATTTCAACTCCAAATGCCTTTTTACCGTTAAATAATATCTTTCGAACAGTGCAATCGTCTTTCATAGTCAAATTAGTCCGATCACGTGCTGGATTAAGATAGCTTATAGCTGTGCTCTGGCGGACCCTATCAATCGTGTTGAAAGGCATCGGACCCACCCCAGTTGAGTCAGGATCATTGTGATCTTCTGTAACTGGATAGCCAATGTCCTGAAATCCCTGGAAAAATGCTTCAGCATCACGAGTCCATTCTTCCTTTGGATGCCTTCGGACGCGTACGGGACCTTCATGTCCATGAAAATCACCTCCCATGTCAGTGTCATTCTCCAGCCTCTTAAACGCTGAAAGACATCTTTCAAAACTCCATTCTTCATTCCCATTCTCTGCCCAGGTGTCATAATCCTCTGGGTCACCACGAAGAAAAATTTGAGCATTAACCGTGCTCGACCCACCCATAACTTTCCCTCTAGGAACCAACATCGGTGCATCTTGTTCTTCAGTGGCGTCAGCAACAAAAAGCCATCTTTTCTCTTCACCAGGATCAAGCCACCAATTAGGTTGGTCTAAATTCTCAGGCCCGTAACCATATTTGAATTTATTCGGCAGTGACGAAAAATCTTGGTAGTCACTACCAGCTTCAAGAAGAAGCACCGATTTAGAATCGTCTTCACTCAATCTGGCGGCAACAATTGCACCGGCAGAGCCTGCCCCTACGACTATGTAATCGTATTCCATTTATAAATACTCCCTATTAATTTATAAACCCAAACATAAATAGCTTGAAATGATGGGGTTAATTCATACGTCGCCCGCCATCAACATTAATTGCCTGACCGGTAATGTTATGAGCATCATCCGATGCTAGAAAGGCTGCCAATTTACCAATATCTTCAGGCGTCTGTTCTTTTTGCATAGGAGTCCCAAATTCCACGATCTTTTCAAAACGCTCTCTTCCGGTTAAGCCTTCCAGGGTCTGATTATCTAGAAAATCAGGTCGATCGATAAGGTGTTCAAAAAGCGGAGTCCATAACAAACCGGGGCATATCGCATTTACATTTACTTGATACGGAGCCAACTGAAGAGCATGTGACTGGGTCCAACTCACCACCCCCGCTTTCGAAGCATTGTAGTGGGGTATGGAAGGGCTACCCTGACGAGAAGCGATCGAAGCAATATTTATTATTTTCCCTTGCTTTCTTCCTTTCATGCCTCCCTCAACAGCCAAAGATACATTTACGACCCCTCTAAGATTAATAGCCAAAACCGTGTCCCAATCATCATCATTAGGTATTTTCCTTTCCCACCACCCCTGTGCCCCGACTACACCAGCATTGTTAACGACGATATCGATATGGCCCAATTGATTAGAGAGATCTGAAATCAAAGTTTGAACCGATTCTTTATCGGTTACGTCCAATTGCGCTGATTGCGACGATCCACCAGAGTTAATTATTTCTTCTGATGTGGACTTCGCTCCATCTGAATCTATGTCACTAACCACTACATTGGCACCTTGTTCGGCTAGTACTTTGGATACTCCTTTTCCGATACCAACAGCAGCACCGGTCACTAAGGCATTTTTATTACTTAAATCGATCACGTTACATTCTCCATTTTCACACTTGTTCGCGTTAACTTACCCGCGGCTTATGGTGAATCCATGGTCTAGCGCATTCAAAAGCCGCACTGACTGCTAGAACAGTCTCCTCGTCACCGTGTTTACCGACAATATGAAGCCCAACAGGCATTCCATCTGAATCAAACCCACACGGAATGCTCGCAGCAGTAAACCCGATGGTGTTTATAGGGTGAGTAAAGGGAACAAATCCCCATTCAGGGTTTGGGTAAGGATCCTTTCCACCTATTTTTTGAGGGTATGTATCTGTAGGAAAGGCCGTGGTTGGCATCGTAGGAGACACCAAAACATCAAATTTTTCAAACTCGTCCTCGAATTGATGAATTATCTGGTTTCGTCTGCCCAGAGCCTTTATATATTCGGTGGCTGTAACATCTCTCCCCTGTTCTATAGCCCATTTCCCATACCATGTCAGCGGGTCCGCTGGATCATCCAATAGATGTCCGTTAGAAACATAAGCTCCTGCAGCAAATATAGCCAGCCAAGGATCAAACGGATTGTCCAATTTCAGACTGGATTGATCGACCGTACACCCTAATTCTGCAAATGCTTGGACCGCCGCTCTCGTTATTTCCGCTACCTCCGTATCCACAGATGTGTATCCAAAATCAGGAGTCCATCCAATTTTGAAGCCCGATACATCTTTCTCAACAGCTTTTAGGAAATCAGGAACCGATGCCCTAAGAGATCCAGGATCTCTTGAATCGTATCCAGACAGTACCTGAAGCAATAGGGCAGAATCTCTAACCGTACGTGTTAAAGGCCCTTGCTGGCTGGTGTAATTAGCGGCGGCTGGGGCGTTTACCCCTGTGAAACTCGATACTCTTCCTTGGGTAGGTTTAATTCCGTAGGTCCCATTAAAACTAGCGGGGATCCTTATAGATCCACCCCCATCCCCCCCAGTCGCAAGGGAAGTTAGGCCCGCTATTATGGAGGCTCCTGCACCGCCACTGGAACCACCCGATGTTCGGTCAGTGTTCCAAGGATTCCTGCAAGGATCTCCTAACCTGTTTTCATTAGCCCCAAGCAAGCCAAATTCAGGAGAATTTGTCTTACCCAACATAATCGCACCAGCAGCTAAAACTTTCTCCACTACTGCGCAATCAGCATCTGGAATTCTGTCTTTATACGCCAGGGACCCTCCCGTAGTTTTTACCCCTTTGGTCATCTGCAGATCTTTTATGGAAATAGGGATTCCGTGCAGTGGTCCAAGCTCATCCCCATTAATAACAGCTTGCTCAGCTTTCTTAGCAGATTCCAAAGCTATTTCAGAAGTCACAGTAAGATAAGAATTTAGCTGGTAATCTAAACTATCAATACGATCCAGATATAGCTGCGTTATCTCTACAGGAGAAACCTCCTTGCTTACTATGAGTTTCTTTAACTCTGTCGCGGGAGAAAACGCCAAATTTTTGTCGAACCCTGCCATATTCTGCCTCCATCATTGCTTAGTTGATCTCAAATAAGGCGGATTATAGCCCGTGATAACAAAGAGATGTATACCAGGGGAAGGAACTATCGCTATGCAGAACTAACTATCTGATATATCGAACAATGACATAGTTTTTGTTTTAGAAGAGTGACTTTTTGGTTTCTGTCTCTTTTGGATAGGGCCACTCCTATCAGAAGCAAGCGGTCTTCCAATTTTTGGTGGCTCATTCAATATCTCAATCAAATCAATTTTAGATATCAAAATTTTAGGTCTTCCCACACTTTTTTTTGTAGGTAAATAACCTCTCTGTTTAAGTCGTCCCTCACTAATCCAACTTTGAATAGTTGCTTTTGCAGGAAGCTTTTGTAAAGAATTTTCACGATATAAATACTCGGCAAATGTATAGGCTTCATCGATGTCGATCAATTCAAGCTGACCAAGTTCTCTTTCCAGTTCTTTCAGAGCCTGCAATGACCCGGTACGCACCAAGATATCTTTAACCAATGATATCTGCACGTTTTGGACATCAAACATACCTGGATTTTGTGACGACATAATCACACCATACCTTTGAGGTGGATACTACACCAACGCGACGCAAAAGCGTAAATATTTCTGCAATAAAGGCTAATCCGTGACATTTCAAACTTTGAATGGCTAATACTTAGAAGCTGATAGCTAAAGAGTGATTCTAGAACACAATTAGTGCTAACTAACATCAGTTTCAGCTATGATTGAATTTGGGATACTGATTCAAATATTGCTTAAGGTAGTACTGACATTGGATAACAAATTCGTCCTCAAAACAATTGAAAGCAACGGTATCAAGTTAAGGGTAGCAGTTGAGGGTAAAGGCCCTCTAGTGATTATGGTCCACGGGTTCCCTGAGCTCTGGTATTCATGGCGACACCAGATAAGGGCCATTGCTGCAGCGGGATACCGTGCCGTGGCCCTTGATGTAAGGGGCTATGGAGGTAGCGATAAGCCATACGCGATTGAATCCTACGGGATGGCTGATCACATGGCTGACATAGTGGGTTTGATCGATGCATTTGCTGAGGAAAAAGCCATTTTGATAGGTCATGATTGGGGAGCGCCAATCGTATGGAACACTGCAGTTTTGTTCAAAGATCGGGTGTCCGCGGTTGCTGGTCTCAGCGTTCCCTATCGAAAACGCGGCCCCGTTTCCACCACCCAGATATGGCGGCAGCTATATGAAGATAAATTCTTTTATCAACTATATTTCCAGAAGGAAGGAATCGCAGAAAAAGAATTGGAATCTGACGTACGCACAGCACTCAGGAAAATATATTTCTCCATCAGTGGAGGCGCACCTTCGCTGGATAGCTGGCTCAACCGCCCCCCATCAGGATCTTTATTGGAAGGATTGGAAGACCCAGATCCCTTCCCTGACTGGCTGACCGATAATGATCTTGAATACTATGTTGAAAACTTTTCGGATGGCGGCTTTCGTGGGCCAATTAACCGTTATCGGAACCAGGATCGAGACTTTGATAACTTACCCTCGATGGGTGTAGAACCAGTTGATCAACCCAGCTGCTTCATTGCCGGCAGTAAGGACCTAGTACGTACTTTTGTGCCCGGGTTAGATCTATACGAAACACCGGACGTTCATTGCTCTGACATGCGTGTCAGCCGGGTTATTGAAGGGGCAGGTCACTGGGTTCAGCAGGAAGCACCGGAGGAGGTCAACATGGCGCTCCTGGAGTTTCTCAACTCTTTAGATTAGGAAATATTGGATATTTTCCAATCAACCAATCTGTAACGGGTATCGCCGAGGGGTCAACATCCTCACAACGGAAGAGTGGCGACCCCGACCAGATTCGAACTGGCGATCTCAGCCTTGACAGGGCCGTATGTTAAACCGCTACACCACGGGGCCGCGAAAACCTAACGAAAGTTAGATAGCAAATTGTATTTAGAGTTAATTATTCCGTCAATCGGTATTATGAGGATAATCCAGCAGCCTCTAAGGCCTCATCCAGTTTTGCTGGACTATATCCGACTACTTTCTCTTCACCAATCACTGTTACAGGAGTGCTTCTGTATCCCATAGAGACCAAATCTTTCAAAGATTCCCTATCTGTGGACACGTTATGCTCTGTATATTCGAACCCTTTTCGTGAAAGATACACTTTCACCATATGGCAAGGTCCTCAACCTACAGATGTGAAAACCTTTATCGGCTCACTCATCGCTCTCTCCTATCAACAACTATTAACTCTTAAAAAGATGACACTAATTCTAACGCATTAAGGCTATTTTTTCTCGTTATCTTCCCTTCTACGTTCATTGAACTCTTTCTTACCACCGATATTTTCAAAAAGCTCCGTCCCTAATGGCACTGCCTCATCTATAGTCTGAGCGAAATCCTCTCCTGATTCGTACTTGCGAAGAAACTCTTCGCTAACGAAAAACATTCATATACAGAATCCATCTCGCTCAATGTCTTCGTGATGCCTTTCACATGGACATATCTTCTTGCGATCCTCAACTGGATCGCCACTTAAAGGCATTCAAGGGCAATA
>CAYMZR010000098.1:0-7086 GCA_964394975.1 uncultured Dehalococcoidia bacterium
ATGGCAACTTTAAAGCCACAAAATGACGACCAATATTCAGCGAGTGATATCCAAGTTCTTGAAGGAATGGAAGCGGTCCGCAAACGTCCTGGCATGTATATTGGCAGTACTGATCAGAGAGGACTTCATCATCTCATATACGAAATTGTAGATAACAGTGTGGACGAATTCATGGGCGGATATTGCAGTGCTGTCGAAGTCACAATCCAAGAAGACGGCTCTGTTCTGGTTACAGACAACGGACGGGGCATACCTGTCGATACACACCAAACCACTGGAATGACAGCCTTAGAAACTGTAATGACCACGTTGCATGCTGGTGGAAAATTTGGAGGTAAGGCCTATGCTGTTTCTGGCGGCCTACACGGAGTTGGTGCATCGGTCGTAAACGCCCTATCAAAGTGGGTTAAAGTCTCTGTAAATCGAGATAATAAAATATTCCGTCAAGAATATTCGAGGGGAATAACACAGACCGAAATGAGTTCCGAACAAGATCCAAATGGTAAAAACAAGGCAACTGGGACTACCATAGAATTCATGCCAGATATCGAAATATTTGGTGAGCTTGTATATGATTTCACCGTCCTTTCTAACAGATTCAAGGAAATGGCGTATTTAAATAAAGGCCTAGAAATTTCTTTCAAAAGTGATTGGCATGCCAGTAGATGGCCTAGCAATGAGGTCACCTACTATTTTGACGGCGGGATTTCCAGTTTCGTTAGAGGGTTAAACCAGAAAAGAGGTGTGGTTCACGAAGAGCCTATATATGTTGAAAAGGATTTTGAGGGCACCAAGGTTGAGGTTGCCCTTCAATACAACGATTCCTACAGCGAATTTGTTTACGCATTTGCCAACTGCATAAACACAGAAGATGGCGGGACACACGTTACCGGTTTCAGGTCAGCTCTAACACGAGTACTAAATGACTTCGGCAGAAAATCAAAACTTATTAAAGAAAATGAACCTAATTTAGCTGGAGAAGACACCAGAGAAGGAATCACTGCCGTGATTAGTGTCAAATTGAAAGATCCACAGTTTGAAGGTCAAACAAAAAACAAACTGGGAAATCCAGAGGCTCGAACTCAGGTAGAAACGGTTCTAGGGGAAGCTCTCCAAATATTCCTCGAAGACAACCCCAAAGAAGCAAAGGCAATTATCGACAAGTGCATGACCTCTCAAAGAGCCAGAGAGGCAGCAAGAAAAGCACGGGAATTGATCATCCGTAAAAACGCCATGGATGGTGGGGGATTACCAGGTAAACTTGCTGACTGCTCGGAAAAAAACCCCGAGTTATGTGAAATTTACCTAGTTGAGGGGGATTCAGCGGGCGGTACCGCAAAAATGGGAAGAAACCGAAGATTCCAAGCTATCCTGCCACTCTGGGGGAAAATACTAAATGTAGAAAAGGCAAGGGCCGATAAAATAGTGGAACATGATGCTATTAGGTCAATGATCACAGCAATTGGAGCCGGGCTTGATGAGGACTTTGATGTAGAAAAGCTCAGATATCACAGAGTGATCATCATGTGTGACGCAGACGTCGATGGTTCTCACATAAGAACGCTTTTATTGACTTTCTTCTTCAGGCACATGCCAGAATTAATCCACCATGGACACTTGTACATAGCACAACCCCCTCTCTACAAGATAGCTGTAGGAAGAAAAGATCAGTACGCATATTCTGAGACAGAAAGGGAAGAAGTTCTGGAACAGCTTAAGGGTAAAAGGAACGTGAATATCCAGCGTTACAAAGGTTTGGGGGAAATGAATTCAGACCAACTCTGGAATACAACTATGAACCCTGAAAGCCGTACCTTGCTCCAAGTAAGTGTTGCTGATGCAGTAATTGCAGATGACACCTTTACCGTACTAATGGGTGATGAAGTTGCCCCTAGGAGAAACTTCATCCAGACACACGCTTTAGAAGTAACAAATCTAGATATTTAGTGTGTAGTGTATAGAAAAACCTCATTCCATGCGTTATTATCGGCACCCTTCAATGGTATTGAAAAGGGGTAAGAAAGACTGGAGATTAGTTATGGCATCGGAAAGAGTGGCCTACGTAAATGGTGAGATAATACCAGAGAGGCATGCGTCAATATCTATTCACGATCGGGGATTCCTGCAAGGTTACTCCGTGTTTGATACTACACGTACTTTCAAGCATAAAATTTTCAAACTTGATGACCATCTAAATCGTTTTTACAACTCTTTAAAATATGCTCGGCTTGACCCTGGAATGAATGTCTCCCAAATGGCTCAAATAACCATGCAAGTCCTCGAAACCAACCTTCCCTTAATTGACGAAGACGACGATTATTGGGTTACCCAGAGAGTGTCCAGAGGAGTTTCTGGACCAGATGGGGAAAGACCAACGGTAATAGTAGAATCTGTCCCTCTTCCTTTTGCTGCTAGGGCGAAATATTACCAAGATGGAATGCCTGTGGTAATACCATCAGTAAGACGTACTCCGCCTGAAGTACTAAGTCCCAGGGCTAAAATACAAAATTATGCCAATCTCGTTCAGGCAGAATTCGAAGTCAAAGACAAAAACCCAGACGGGTGGCCAATCCTTCTAGATATGAACGGAAATCTATGCGAAGGTCCAGGAAGTAATTTTTTTATAGTGAAAAATGGTGCGGTTGTGACTCCAAGAGAACAGTTTGTATTAGCAGGCATCAGCCGTGCTACCACTATCGAACTTGCCCAAGAGCTAGGTATAGAAACCCGAGAAGAAGACATTGACCTATATGATGCATACACCGCCGATGAATCGTTTGTAACATCCACAAGCTTCTGTATTTGCCCAGTTTCTTCAATTAACGGATCCCTAGTAGGTGATTCGAAAACAGTGCCCGGCCCCGTGACCTCACGGCTTCTAGATGCTTACAGTGGACTCGTGGGAATTGATATACAGGGACAATACCTATCTAGGCTATAACCTACCCAAAATAAAGTCAGAAATCTTCTTGTACCAGAGATATATTTTTAACCCCACATTGAAGTAGAAAAATACCTCTCACCTATGTCGTTGAAAATAGTAATGACATGTCCAGATGTGAGTTCTTCAGCAACTTGCTTAGCCCCAAGTAGATAGGCTCCAGATGATTGACCAACGAAAATACCTTTTTTGGCTAATTCATTTGACACTTCATAACCTTCAAGGACGTCAACATTAATCATCCGATCTACTACTGACCGATCAAATGTGTCTGGAATAATATGACCTTCACTCAATGGTTTAAGGCCTTCCACTCCAGGCCACTCCTCAAAGTCTATACACACCACCTCAATAGATGGGTTTGCTTCTTTCAATCTTCGCCCAATTCCACTTATGGTTCCCCCAGTACCAACACCACCTACAAAGTGGGTAATAAAAGGGGCTTGCTCCAAAAGTTCAACAGCCGTAGTCTCATAATGAGCTAAAGGATTATTAGTATTACTATACTGATCGCAATAAAAATATTTCTCTGGATTCTGTTCGTATCTTCTCTTGACCTCATATAAAGCTTCATCATAACCTAACTGAGCATCGGTAAATATAAGGCTTGCCCCATGAGCATTTAATCGTTTTTTTCTTTCCTCACTCGCATTCTCAGGCATCACTAATTCGACTGGAAACCCAAGAATGGCACCAACCATTGCATATGCAATCCCAGCGTTACCAGAAGTCGCATCAAGAATAGTTTTTCCTTCCTTCAGCTTTCCAGAAATGACTGCATCAGCTAACATTCTTAAGACTGGCCTATCCTTGATTGAACCTCCAGGATTTAATTGCTCAAATTTAGCATATATATGAGTAGTCCCCATGTCCCATGGAAGGTCTAGCTCAACTAGTGGTGTATTACCAATGGCCTGCAATGCAGGGTATCGATTCACAAAATTTTGTATATTTTGAGCGTATGGCAAATGATCTATCAGCCTCTGATTTTGACAAAAATAATAGGAGACAGAAGAACTGTCTCCTCAATGAGTATATCTTCTGCTAATTTAGCAGTCTAGCAAAGGAAAAAGATTCATCAGTGGTGAGACAGTCTTGAGCACTTTTTCACATACAGTTACTATGAAGTAATCAAGCTGATATCTGGAAAGTTATGGATAAAAAAGACGCTACAAACAGAATTCTTCAACTGAGAAGCCTCATCGACACCCACAATCATTTGTATTTCGTCGACAATAACCCAGAAATCGGTGACGGCCAATTCGACCGTTTGATGTTAGAACTGCGGAGTCTTGAAAGCAGTTTCCCTGACCTGATCAGCAATCAATCCCCGACCCAGAGGGTGGGTGCAGCACCTCTCACCGGTTTTTCAGAAATATCTCATGACATACCAATGCTTAGTCTTTCAAACGCATTTTCCGACGGAGATTTATCAGCATGGTATCAAAGGCACTACTCGATGTTAGATGATACTGACTTTGAGATGGCCTGCGAACTTAAATATGATGGTTTGGCGGTGTCATTATTATACGAACACGGCTTATTTACCCGAGGGGCAACTAGAGGAAATGGTATAGCGGGAGAAGATGTGACCCTAAACCTTAAAACCATCAAAACCATACCTTTACGCTTATACGGAGAATTTCCCAACCTCCTTGAAGTTAGGGGAGAAGTTTACTTTCCAAAATCTGAATTCACAAAATTCAATGCACAAAGAGAACAGGAAGGTCTTCAAGCTTATGCTAATCCTCGCAATACAGCTGCTGGCTCTCTAAGGCAATTAGATTCAAATGTGACGGCCAAAAGGCCTCTTGATATATTTGTTTACTCACTAGCACAAATTGAAAACGGCATTAGCTTCAACACTCAACTTGAAACTTTAGGCTACCTTAAGAGTTTAGGTTTCAAGGTAAACCCGAATAATTCCTTAGCCCGGACCATTTCTGAAGTGGTCGTATACCACAGCATGTGGATGCAAAATCTGCCCTCACTTGATTATGACTGTGACGGAATCGTTGTAAAAGTAAACAGACTGGACTACCAACAACATCTAGGAAATATAGGGAGAGAACCCAGATGGGCAATAGCCTACAAATTCCCAGCCCTCCAAGCGCAGACCAGGCTGATCGATATACGATTGAATGTTGGAAGAACAGGAAGGATAAACCCATACGCCTTACTTGATCCTGTTGAAGTTGGGGGAGTTATCGTAAAACAAGCAACTTTGCATAATACTGACTATATATACTCCAAAGACCTGCGAATAGGCGACTGGGTGGTAATCGAAAGAGCCGGAGAAGTTATACCCCAAATTGTTAGAAGCGACAAAAAGAAAAGAACAGGAAATGAAATACTTTTTTCAATGCCCGCTTCGTGTCCAAGCTGCAATGTGGAACTAGTAAATAGGGAAGATGAGGCAGCAATTTACTGTACAAATTCGACATGCCCAGCACAACTAGAAAGACTCGTAGAACATTTTGTAAGCAAAGGGGCCATGGATATTGAAGGAATGGGAGGGAAAGTAGGAATTTCCCTGATCCAAAGCGGACTTATAGCAGATGTTGCCGATATTTATTTTCTACAAAAAGAAAAACTCGAACAGATAGATAGAATGGGTAAAAAGAGTGCAGATAACCTATTAAGAGCAATAAATGAAAGTAAAAAACAACCTCCTGCACGAATACTAACGTCTCTAGGTATTCCGCACATTGGTTCAGAAATATCATATTTGCTTATGGATAAATTCACGTCTATAGATGACCTAATCGCCTCTGATCCAGAAACACTTCTCAATATCCCTTCAATTGGGCCCAAAATATCGGAAAGTATTGCCGAATACTTTAGCAAGCCCGACAACAATAGAATCATAGAGAAATTTCGGTCCGCTGGACTAAACATGGTATCTGAATCAATTACCCAATCCGAAAACACTAATTTATTCGCCGATCTGAGATTTACTGTTACTGGAAGACTTGATAACTACAGTAGGACAGAAATACAGGACTTGATAAAAAAACATGGAGGGAAAGTTAGTAGCTCTATATCCAAAAGCACTGATTATTTGTTGGCCGGACAAGATGGCGGCTCTAAACTTGTTACTGCCTCTAGTTTAGGAGTGCAAATAATTACAGAAACAGAGTTTGAGTCACTTATTAATAACAGGCAAAGCTAAGTCCAGTGGTCTATTTCATAAATTGGGAACTACCCGGTTCAAAAACAAATCAAGCTGTTTAGGTTGGTTGTAGGAAGCAAATCTTACTATTATGGTTTCAGCACCAACATCCTCATAAGTTTTTATCCTAGCAATAACTTCCTCGGGAGATCCCCAAGGGCCCCATCTTTCCTGCCATATATTCACTCCATAATAAGCTTTAAGAAAATGATCTGATTCCTCTGTTAAATCTTCTTTGTTGTTTCCCATATTTACTGTCATATAAAAACTTTTTTCCATTTTAGTAAAACTTAAATCACCTGGGTCATAATATTCAGATACTTTATCAAGAACCAATTCATATTCATCCGGAAAATCCGAAATAGAAATTAACCCATCTCCAAGAAGTACCCGCTTGTACTGTCTATCCAATTTGGAACGGCCATGCGCCGCAACCAGAATAGGAACACCATTAGATTGGGGAGAAATCGGTTTAATTGACACATCTTTAACTTTGAAGTGCTCACCCTCAAAAGTTACCGATTCTCCTTTAGTAAGCGGTTTAAAAATTTTAATCGCTTCTTCAAATCTGCCCGCCCTCTTTCTCGGATCGACACCCACATTATTCCATTCCTGCCTTTGAGCATCGTTGAAAGCACCACCTACCCCCATTCCCAGTACAACCCTGCCTTCAGAAACCAGATCCAAAGTAGTGGCTACGTGTGCGAGTTGAACAGGATGCCTTAAAGAGGCGAGCAACACCGCGGTACCAAGGCGTATGGTCTTTGTCCTCGCAGCAATAGCAGATAAGGCCGCAAAAGGTTCTAATCTAGGCTTTGCCGTTAAACTATCCCCCACCCAAATGGAATCGATACCAGCAGCCTCAACAATTTCAGCCATTTCGATTATCTCATCTATATTAGTCGGGGGGGTATCTGCCATCAGTAAACCCCGAGTAGGAAGCAACACACCCAATTTTGTCATATTTGCACCA
>CAYMZR010000099.1:0-6985 GCA_964394975.1 uncultured Dehalococcoidia bacterium
ATCTCGCCAACGTACAAAAAGTGAAAGACGCTCCGCGGAATTTAATAAAATCGATTGATGGGATCGATTTTTGCGAATTAAAGGGGTCCAATATTTGTTGTGGCGCAGGAGGAACATATATGATCACTGAGCCCGAAATGTCAGAGGCTGTTTTGGCTGAAAAGATTAGAAACCTGGTTGACTCGGGTGCCGATATTATTGCTACAGCTAATCCTGGCTGTTTCATGCAGTTAGACAATGGTATAAAAGCCGCGGGGATAAATGTGGAGGTTAAGTATGTCACTGACCTTTTGGACGAAACTTATACAAAAAGTAAATAAAAATAAGGAGAATTAATATGGATCTAGGGTTAGAAGGAAAGGTAGCTATAGTCACTGGTGGAAGTGACGGTATTGGCAAAGCTGCAGCTATTTCGATGGCTTCAGAAGGGGCCAAAGTTGCCATAGTGGGTCGGACTCAATCAAAGCTGGATGACGCAGTGGCAGAAATTAAAAAGGCTTCTGGCGGTGAGGCAATAGGTGTTGCTGCAGACGTGTCCGTTGAATCAAATGTAAAAGCTATGGTAGAAAAGGTTGTTTCTGAATATGGCAAACTGGATATCTTAGTAAATAATGCGGGAACCTCATCTGCTACAACACTGGAAAATATGACGGACGAAGACTTAAAAGTTGATTTCGGTATAAAAGTGTATGGAGCCGTTTATTGCGCACGAGCTGCTCTTCCCCATCTGAAAAAATCTGGAGCTGGAGCAATAGTAAATACCACAACTCCTGGTGGAAAGGCCCCTAACCCTGGAGGTCAGCCTACCTCACTGTCTAGAGCAGCAGGTATTTCGCTCACAAAATCCTGGGCAGGTGAATTGGCAAAAGACAATATTAGAGTTAATACTGTTTGCGTCGGTGTCCTGAAATCTGGTCAGCATCGAACAAGATGGGAAGCAGCCAACGCGAAGGATTCGAGCTATACCCTGGAAGATCATTGGAAAGTGGTTGGTAAGAATGTTCCAATGGGTCGCATTGGCGAGGCTCACGAGGCTGGGGATCTGATTTGTTTCTTAGCATCTGCTAAGGCGAGCTACATCACCGGGACTGCGGTCAACGTTGATGGTGGTACATCCCCTGTGGTTTAAAAATCATTTTTTTAAGAGCTAGGGAGTAAAAGCTCCCTAGCCTTATTTTCCTGTTTGCCCACGATGTCGGATGGCGTGGTCACAAAGTACCAGTGCAAACATAGACTCGACGATTGGAACAGCCCTCGGTAGTACACATGGGTCGTGTCTACCCCTCCCCTGTAATTCCACATCATTACCAAAAACGTCCACCGTATCTTGAGAACTCATTATAGTGGCAGTCGGTTTAAACCCTGCTCGTAAGACAATAGATTCCCCATTGCTGATTCCGCCTTGGATACCGCCAGAATTGTTGGTTTTTGTGCGTACTGCACCTTCTAACATGTAGAAGGAATCGTTATGTTGAGAACCTGTTGAGTAAGTGCCATCGAAACCAGACCCGATTTCAAACCCTTTACAGGCTGGCAAAGACAGCATTGCCTTTGCTAATTCTGCATCCAATTTATCAAAAACTGGCTCTCCAATACCTACTGGTACGTTGGTGGCAAACGCTTCTACTACCCCGCCTAGGGAATCCCCGTTTTTTCTAGCGGTTTTAACAGCTTCTATCATGGCGTTCGCAGCATCTTTATCAGGGCATCGAGCTATATTGCTTTCGATTGCCTCGGCAGTCACATCCTTATGCATCACATTTGATTCGATGTCACTTATTCTTTTGACGAACGCAAAAATCTCGGTGCCATATTCTTTGAGGAGGAATTTCTTTGCTATCGCTCCTGCTGCGACTCTTCCTATAGTTTCTCTAGCAGATGCCCTGCCCCCACCTTTCCAATTTCGGACACCGTATTTGGCTTGATACGTGTAATCGGCATGGGATGGTCGGTAAACACTTTTCATATGTTCGTAATCTTTGCCTCTAGCATCACTATTCCACACAGAAATTGATATAGGGGTGCCCAGAGATATGCCTTCAAATACTCCAGATAGAATTTCCGCTTTGTCTCCCTCTTTGCGTTGCGTGGAAATTTCGCTTTGTCCAGGTTTTCGTCGGTCCAGTTCTTTCTGAATGTCTTCTAAATTTATGGGTAGTCCTGGTGGGCAGCCGTCTATTACCACTCCTACGGCGTCACCGTGTGATTCTCCCCAAGTGGTTATTTTGAACGCCTTTCCAAATGAATTACTCATTTTCTGTTACTGACCTTAGAATTGTGTAAGTACATGAAATATTATAATCCCCTATTGGGCCAAGATATTGTAATCTCGATGACATACAAACCATTAAACTGGTAGGGCGTAGCTAAAAGATAGGAGAAAGGTGGAAGGATATGAGAATAAATGACGTCAGAAATGACTTGTTATCAGGTAAACCGGCTATAGGACCTTTCATAGGGCTTCAAAGTGCGAATGTGGCTGAACTTATGGGTAATGCTGGCTTCAATTTTGTTGTGATTGAATCTGAACACAATGGAATCGATTCTGCAGAAATTGAGCATATGCTTATGGCTGTTGGAAATACCGATGCCGTTCCAATTGTTCGGATTCCTTCTCTTAGACAAGTTTACATACAAAAAGCTCTGGATATAGGAGCACTGGGAATTGTGGTTCCTGGAGTAAAAACCGCTGAAGAAGCTGCTCAAATTGTTTCGGCGACCAAATTTCCCCCTCATGGAAAGCGTAGCTGGGGTCCGTTGAGGGCTTCCAAATATACCTTTGATAACGAGGATTATTTGAGAAATGCCAACGATAATATTCTTGTAGTGTTAATTATTGAAACTGTAGAGGCCGTTGAAAACCTAGAAGAAATAGCAGCAGTTCCTGGAATTGATGTTTTATTTCTGGGGCCTTGGGATATGTGCCTATCTCTTGGGTTAGATCCACTTTTACTACCCCATCCGGAAATAGATGAAATATTGGAAAAGATGATTGAAGTTTCAACTCGCTATAAAGTGGTTGCAGGAGCGGGTGCTTCTAGACCAGAGGATGTGAAGATAAGACTTAATCAGGGTGTTAAATTTTTAAGCTATGGCCCTGACTATGCCCTTCTATCGGCAGCGGCAAATTCGGGAGTAGAAGCATTCAAAAACTGGGGTAAAGACAAGTGATAGAATTTGTGGCACTGCGCCGAAGTTTGTAAACGCATGAATTTTGTAAACGAGTAAAACGGGTCCGGACTGAACACCTGCGGTGACCTTTCTTTTTGAATGAGAGTCTACCGTGGTTCGGGCCCCCTTTGAATCATTCCGGGAGGAATATTAGGGGAAAAAGTCGGGTTGTCTTGTGCTAATTAATTCATCTTACCTTCAAGTCATATAGTGAGTTTTTCAGAGACTTATCAGTCTTTAAAGAATCGCGATTTTTTCTTTTTATGGATAGGAATGCTGACTCTCATGTTCGGTATGAACATGCAGATGCTTGTTCGGAGTTATTTCGTGTATGAACTTGAGAGTTCAGGGGCTATTCTTGGAATAGTCAATGCGGGATCAGCAATTCCTATGCTGACATTGGCTTTGTTTGGCGGAGTTATCGCTGACAGGTTTAACAAAAAAAGAATAATTCAAAGTGGACAATTGTTGGCAGGCTGTGTATCACTTGTAGTCGCTGTATTAATTTTAAGTGAGACCGTCACTTGGGTTCATCTGCTTATAGCATCGATTGTCCAAGGCGGAGTGTTCGCCTTTATGATGCCGGCCCGTCAGGCGCTAATACCTCAGATGGTAGGACAGAAATTGGTGTCAAACGCTGTGGCCCTCAATGCTGCAGCTATGAGTGTCAGCACTTTAGCCGCACCTACCGCTGCTGGTTTACTTTACGAATTCATTGGTCCAGGCAAAGTTTATTTGCTGATTACAGTACTCAACTTTGCCTCCATTATATTCACTATGCTGATAAAGAATAAGGGAATTAGTGTGACCCAAAAGAGTGGGTCTGAATCCGATTCCAATCACCCCTCAGTTCTGATTAGGGATATGCTGGCGGGATTGAAATATGCTCGTAGTAATTCTTTTATTTTGATCCTTCTTGCCATCGCTCTATCTACAACGATTTTGGCTCAGCCATTTCGATTCATAATGCCGATTTTCATAGTGGATATATATGGGTTGAAAGCAGATTCGATGGGGCTATTGGTATCCGTTATGGGTCTTGGGGCTTTACTTGGGTCTATATATATAGCCTCCCTAGGTAACCGATTACGTGGAAGGGTTCTGTTGATTAGCTCATATTTGTCAGGATTTAGTCTTCTCTTGATAGCTGCTGTGCCTATATACATATATGCCGCACTAATAATGCTTCCCTTAGGCCTGGGAGACGCAGGCCGTCGGTCCATTAACATGGCCCTGATAATGGAGGAGTCTGAGGAAGAGTATAGAGGGAGAGTCATGAGCATCTATATGCTGAATTGGGGCCTGATGCCTCTTGGCGTTTTGCCAGCGGGCCTGATGGCAGATTGGCTGGGCGGACAGGGATCAATTGCTGTTTTGGCAGGGTTACTGATTCTCTTTACTATATGGGTAACTTTTAGGTACCCCAATGTTAGAAGATACCAATAGACGATAAATGCAGATATTTGATGATATCCTTATCAATTGTGGAAAAATGTGAGAAAGTGTTTCAGGGTTAAAGCATGAAATTAATAGAAAATATTGCTGATGAACTAGGAATTTCTCGCGATGATTTGATTCCGTACGGTTCCTACAAGGCAAAGATATCTTTGTCTGGGATTAAAAAAGATCGTCAAGGCAAAATGATTGTTGTCACAGGAATTACCCCGACACCGGCAGGAGAAGGGAAGACGACAACAGTCGTAGGTCTTGCACAAGGAATGGGCAAGATGGGAAAAAAAGTTGTCGCAACTTTACGCGAACCTTCTCTTGGCCCAATATTTGGAATTAAAGGTGGGGGAACAGGCGGGGGCGCTTCTAAAGTGGAACCGGAAGACGAAGTAAACATTCATTTTACTGGTGATGCCCATGCTGTAGGTTCTGCTCATAACTTACTTGTGGCTCTGACTGACAACGTAGCTCAGAGGGGTAAAATCAATGGATTCTCGTCCCAAGGGGTGACCATTAGAAGGGTCACAGACGTTGAGGAGAGATCTCTTAGAAATGTGTTGACTGGACTTGGAGGTAAGGCTAATGCACCTCTCAGAGAGACTGGTTTTGACATTGTTACAGCTTCTGAAGTGATGGCAATATTGGCGTTATCTTCAAATTTGGAAGATTTAAGAGCTAGGTTGAGCAAAATTGTTGTTGGGTATAAAGACGATGGCACTCCTGTGCAAGCGGAAGAAATAAATGCGGTGGGATCCATGATGTCTCTTCTGAGATATGCGATTCAGCCAAACATTGTTCAGACAACAGAAGGTCAACCTGTTTTTGTGCACACTGGACCCTTCGGGAATATAGCCCATGGATGTTGTTCAGTGGTTTCAGATCAATTGGCTTTGGGATACGCAGATTACGTTTTGACGGAAGCTGGGTTTGGAGCTGATCTGGGGTTTGAAAAGTTCATGCACATCAAAGCTAGGTTGAATAATCTTGAGCCTGATGCTGCAGTCATTGTGGCCTCTGTCAGGGCCCTTAAGTCTCATGGTGGAATTTCTTTAAGAAATTTGGAGGAACCGAATAAAGAGGCTTTGGCTGAAGGCATGTCAAATTTAAGCCACTTGATCAGGGTTATAAAAAGTTTTAATTTGCCGGTGGTGGTGGCTGTCAATAGTTTTCCTTCCGACGCTGCCGAAGAAACCGAACTTGTAAAATCGATGTCTTTGGAAGCAGGAGCGGAACATGCCGTTATATCGAAAGTTTTTGAAGATGGCGGTGAAGGAGGAATTGATTTAGCGGAAGCCGTAGTAAAGGCTGCAGAAAACTCACCAGAATCGATTTCCTACATGTATGAATTGTCCGATTCTTTGGAAGACAAAATTTCAACTTTGGCTACAAAGGTGTACAACGCCGAAAGTGTTAACTACACTCCCCTTGCAAGACGCGCTTTGCGTCACTTCGAACAAAATGGATGGGGAGGTCTTCCCATATGCATGGCGAAGACGCATCTGTCACTGTCTCACAATCGGTCATTAAAAGGGCTTCCGTCGAATTATCAATTTAGAGTATCCGATGCTAGGGCATCTGTTGGCGCGGGTTTTATATATCCGATTGCGGGTAGCATAATGACGATGCCTGGCCTACCGGGTGAACCTAGGTCTTTAGATGTAGATGATTCAGGTAATATCCTCGGGTTATAGTAATTTGGTAAATTTGGCTCGATAGCTTGCGATAGAAGAGGGTTCCATGGCCGATTTCTTTAACGTGATTTCCCCGCCTGAGGCGATAGATTTAATGTCCCGTATTTTGTCGGTGGTGGACGTTGAATTAGTAGATACAGAGGATTCATTTGGCCGAATTCTTTCAGATCAAATATTTAGTCAAGAAGATGCACCATCGTTTGACAGATCTTCTATGGATGGGTTTTCAGTAAGAGCATCCGACACTTATGGTGCATCCGATGCCCTGCCAGCGTACCTTGAATTGATCGGAGAGGTACCAATGGGTAGTGATGTGGCGATAGCTTTGTCGCCTGGAGATGCAGCCACCGCTTATACAGGTGGCATGCTGGCAGATAATGCTGACGCAGTAGTTATGGTCGAGCATACCAAAATTTCTCCTAGTGGATTACTAGAAGTCTATAGGCCAGTGGCTGCTGGTGAAAATGTTATCGTTGCAGGTGAGGATTTTCGAAAGGGTGACCCGGTCGTCGGGGCAGGACACGTAATTGGACATTCTGAACTTGGAGCATTAATGTCCCTAGGAATTACCTCGGTTAATGTACATAGAAGGCCAAATATCGCTGTAATTTCTTCGGGCGATGAATTAGTTGAACCGGGAACTCAGTTAGCTGGTGGGAAGATTAGAGATGTGA
>CAYMZR010000100.1:0-6878 GCA_964394975.1 uncultured Dehalococcoidia bacterium
GAACCTTTACTGGCCCATTTTCTCGGATCATTTGCCTGGCTCGAAGCATGCCTATGTATGGATTTCCGCCCCCACCGGTGCCTAAAATTCCTGCGCCGATGGCTATTGATTCAAGGTCGTCTTCAGAAATATGCCACATGTAATTAACCAAACTTTAGATTCAAATATTTTTGTAGATTATCAGTGTTCCTCAGTATTGGTCACGTTGGTTTTAGTGCAGTCTATTTGTATCGAGCTTAACAAACTTTGGAAAAGGAAGATCTTTGTTTGAGTATTAAATTAAAGCTCCGCGGGTATATAGGCTCCTGGGTGTTGGTACTACCCAACTTGCTAAAACCACAATTAAGAAAGCAATTCCACCTGCCGATAGTATTAATGACGGGTTATAAAAATCTGCGAGAACTCCGTTGGCGAAATAGGAGAAGCTCATAAGCCCACCCGCGTGAATTAGGTAAATGCTGGTTATTCTGCCCCTCAGATAGTCTGGTGCCACTGATTGAATTATTATTGTGGCGATGGTCATAAAGGCGGCATGCGATGTGCCAATAATAACGGTTCCTACTAAAGCAGGTATTAAAGTCCGCGCCATTGCTAACGTGTGGTTCCCTAAGGAACTTAATACAGCAGAAATCACAAACAATCTCCCCAAAGTGCTTTGAGTGCTAACCGGGGCTAAGCCCAAAGTAGCTATGAGTGCCCCTAGGCCTATCATCATGTGCATATATGCAACACCTTGACCTCCTGAAGTCAATTGATTTTCTGAGACTGCTGGCAGAAGTGATTCAAAAGACATTACTAAAGTGCAGTGAAACATCACGAGGTACATTACGCTTCTCAAAATAGGGTGGCTGTATATATATCTGAAGCCTGAAAAAGTGTTATTCAAAAGACCTTTGTCTGGGTCAATTCGTCCTGTCGAGACGGCCGTAATTTGAGTTGTAAGGAAAAGTCCTATTGCATAGGCTATAACGCAAACTAGGAAGATCCATTTTATATCTGACAATCCCATAAGAGGTGCAATTAGGCCTGGTCCGACGAGTCGAGTTGCGTAATAACCGGCAGAAATTAAAGTGTATGCATTGGGTAATTGAGTTGACGGTACAAGATTGGCCGCGAGTGCTTCAATGGCACCCATGTGAGTAGCTCGAGCAATCCCGTTTAATACAGCTAAAACAAGAATGTGCCAAACTTCGATAAGGCCGGTAAATATTAATGCGGTCAGTATCATACCGTGCAAAAGGCTGAGTAAATATGCCGCGATCAAAATGTTTCGGCGCGAAAATCTATCAGTCAAAAATCCCACAATAATAGGCGCGAAAAACCAAGGGATCATAGCTGCAAAAAAAACCGCTCCAACCCAACTGCTTGGGTTGTTTTCAGCAAGGTTAAAAATTAGCCACCCTTCAGCGGCTCCCAGTGCCCAGGAAGAAGACTCCCCTACTACATGGCCGATCCACATGATTCTGTAATTTTTGTGGGACAACGCTGGTAAAAAACGTTCTTTGATCTGCATAAATCAAATAGCCTTGTGGATCACTATTAGGTTTGAAGTCACATCTTTCAAATCAGATCGATTGCGCGTTTCAACTCAAGGTATGTTTTAGGCGGAATCATTACGTACTATACGCCCATCTTTAACGACCATACATACGTCCTCAAGATTACTGATATTTTCTAGTGGGTTGCTGTTTAAGATGATAAAGTCACCTTTTTTATTTGGTTCTATGGTTCCGCTTTTATCTTCTGCTAGGCATACTTCTGCTGAGGTAAGAGTGGCAGCCGTTATAGCTTGATGTTCTGTCATGCCGCATTTGACCAGCATTTGGGTTTCAAATAGAGCCCCGTAAGGTAAGTCAAGATCAGATCCTGAGGCTATCTTAACGCCAGATTCCAAGGCTTTCTTAAACCCTGAAGCATGCATCTCAGCTGCTTCTATGGCTCTTTCTCTATAGCTCTCATCAATTGGGTGTTCTTTCATCCAGTTCAGCTGAAATTCCGAGTCGGCAAAAGCCTCTCCCCTGTTCATATGGGTAAGGCTAAGTGTTGGAACATAATAGGTTTCCGACTCTGCTAGCATATTGATGGCTTCGTCATCAAATTGGTACCCATGCTCAAGGGTATGAGCTCCCATTGAGATAGCTTTTTTGATCCCGTCAACTCCGCCAGCATGGGCAACTACTTTATAACCCCTTTGTTCACAGACATCGAAAGCGGCTTTAAGTTCATCCTGCAAAGGGAATGTATTGGGCATTTTGTCCCATTGTGGTCCCATAACACCTCCCGTCAGATTAAGTTTTATAAAGTCCACCCCATTTTTAATTTGCTCTCTGATTGTACGGATGTATTCAGTAGGACCGTCAACTTCAACGGCACAGCCACTTTTTAAAAAATGACCTGCGGTGGTGGTTATAAACCAACCACAGGTGTATAGGTTAGGACCAATATATTGACCTGAATTGAATGCCTCTTTCCAGGCAACATCTATAAAATCTTTTTCCCCTACAGCTCTTAATGATGTTATTCCGAGATTGAGTGCCATCCTACAATTTTCACCTGCACGCACTGTTCTTTGGGCTGTAGTTTCATCCCTTGCCTCGTGGTCTGGAATGCCTCTTCCAATATGGGTATGTACATCCCATAAGCCAGGAAGCAAGTATTTATTTCTCAAGTCTATAGTTTGAATATCAGAATTATCTGAGAAAGCCCTTTCTGATACCTCAACGATTTCGCCATTATCGACTGCAATATGAACCTCTCTCGGTTCGGTGGAAAGCGCATCTATTACAGTACAATTGATGAACCTTGAATTTCGATGTTCCATCATATGGTTTGTTCCTTCATTTCAGCCTGCTAGATTTAATTTACGGCATGGCTTGAGTTGACTTTACCATGTATATCGGCGCCTTGCTCTGGATGAGACAATTAACAGTGAATCTGTTTTAACATTAAATTCCCTCATAAACGTAAATTCTGGAAAATTAGAATATGAAGTCACCGAGAACACAATTGTTTGCAGCTGCAGAATATGAATCCAGAATTCGTAAAGTAAGAGAAAGAATGGAAATAAATGGGCTCGATGTTTTGGTATTACATAGCCCTGAGAACATATACTACCTTTCGGGTTATCAGACCCCGGGATACTACTGGTACCAGGCTTTGATTCTTCCACTTAACTCCGAAGCTATTTTTATAGCACCCCCGCACGAAGCCGCATTAATTCCCGAATTTAGTTGGGTTGAGGATTCACGTATATATCCTGATACCTCTGACTGGGCTCAGGTAACCGGTGAAATTTTGAAAGAATTAGGTTTAACCAACAGTTCCATAGGGTTAGAAATTAAATCACGATTCCTCACAGTGGATTTTTACCAAACTATTCAGTCGTTTCTCCCAAATTCTCAACTAATTGATGGCAGTGGCATCGTTGAATCAGGCAGATTAATAAAATCAGCCAGTGAAATTAAGTATATGAGGGAAGCGGCGGATGTTTCTTCCAGAGGAATGAAAGCAGGGATAAATGCTGTGACTCAAGGAGCCTCCGAATTGGAAGTGGCTGCAGCGGTACATTCTGAATTGGATATGGCAGGTTCAGAATATACCGGGTTACCGGCTTTTATAACCTCTGGAGAACGGTCCCATTTGGTGCATGCTACATGGTCTCCGAAACTGATTGATTCTGGAGATTTAGTTTTTATGGAAATACCTGGTAGCGTAAATAGATATCATGCTGCCCAATCTAGAAGCGTTTTCGTTGGAGAACACACTAAAAGGCTATCCGAAGCCAATAAAATAGCTACCGAAGCATTGGAAACCGCAAAAACCTCAATGAAGCAAGGTGTATCCGCCAGGTCTGTGTTTGAAGCTGGTAGTTCTGTAATAAATGAGGCTAATATCGGATACAAACAAGGCAGAAGGATCGCCTACGGTATTGGAACAGCGTTTCCACCGGGTTGGGATGAAGGTGACATATTTTCGATAAATATTGATGAGCCTAGACCGTTATTGTCAGGAATGTGTTTTCATTTGATAACCACTATGAGAGTTCCGGGCATAGGAGCAATTGGCTGTAGCGATACCGTGCTTGTGACCGATGATGGGGTAGAAACCCTGACCAATCAGATCAAACCAGGGGTTCAATGCTAGATATATGAATTTGAGAAATTCAGTAAAATATTATTACAGATGCACTTTAAATCCTGAAATCAATAATTAATCGGACTCCTATAAGACCCGTAGGGTTGTGACTAGTTACGAGTTTTCAGTGTTTTCCGTTGTTCCTGACATGATCAGCTACTTTGGTTCAGAAGTTATCGGTTTTGGAGCTTTTGTGCTCACAGTACCTGAGATGCGAAAATCAAAGCTTGTACGTTGACAGTCTAACCAATTTGCTTTTCTATGTTCATAAGATGTTCCATGACTATTATGCATTCGTCAGTTTTGTTGGTTTGAAAATCGAACGTGAGATTTTTGATCCCCAGATCTCTACAATATTTAATATCTTCAGTAATGGCTTGGGTGGAATCTATTACAGCCGCCTGAGAGCGTATCCTTGAGTTAGTTTCAATTCCAATATCAGTGAAATGTAAAGTTCTTTTTAGGGATATTGATATCTCCTCTCGGTTGCGCCCGTATTCTTCACACTGTTGTTTTATGTAAGGAAGCATATTTTCGATTTGTGTGGGATCAAGTCTTGTTGGATGCCAAGTATCTCCAAACCTAATGGTCCTCCTCACTGCCCTTTTCGTGTGTCCCCCAATCCATATAGGAATACCGTTTGGTTTTTGGACTGGCTTGGGGAAAAAGGCAATTCCAGAGAAGTCATATGTTTCGCCATGGAACTCTGTGATATCAGAAGTCCACAACTGCTTAAATATTTGAAGATATTCGTCAGTTGCAAGACCTCGCTTTTCAAAAGGAGCATTTAACGCCGCAAATTCCTCTTTCCACCACCCTACTCCAGCCCCACATATGACCCGTCCTTTTGTGAGCACGTCCAAAGAAGCAAACATTTTTGCTTGCAGGATTGGGTTTCTATAGGGAACTATGGCTACAGAGGTACCTAGATTTATTTCACTAGTTTGCGAGGATATGAAACTTAGTAGCGTAAATGCATCAAGTTGCGGGTCTTCTGCATTCGCCGTGAAACGACCATCTTCAGTGTATGGGTAAAGGTTCGTTTCCATAATCGGTAGGACTATGTGGTCAGCTGCCCAAAGTGAATGGAATCCAAGTTTTTCAGCTGCCTTAGCGAATTTAATTAACTCGTCGGGATTGATGTGTTTAGGTAATACGATTCCATATTGCATAGGAAAACCCTTTAGGTCAGAAATTCATTACAAATGTGCAGAAAATCGATGGATTAATTCTTTCGTCATGTCAGGTTATATAAAACCGACTATATCCTAGTCAAATGACCTACCTGAGAGACAACTTTCTAAAGATGTTATGGAACAACCTACTCTCACATGGTAATGTTGCCTACTGAAGATATATGAGTGCTTTTAGATGGAGGAAAACTTATGCCCACTTTTGATATGAACCCAGTCGAGGTTTCTCAGGAAATTCTTGATGCATTGAAAGAAATACCAACAGCCACAATTTATAATGCCCTCCGCTCGTTTGGGTCTATTTTTTGTGTTTGTGAAGGTATCCAAAACTACACTCCGTTTACACCGGGTAAGGAGCGTTTTGCTGCTAGGGCCAGAACTTTAAGATTTATGCCGACACGACCAGATATCAATAATGATAAGCCTGGTGGTATAGATTCACCCGAATATATTGCAATGGGACGTTGCGGGCCTGGAGATGTGTTAGTTGCGGATATTGGAGGCAGAGTACAAGACGTAGTTGCGGGTGATGTGAAACTGCTACAGCTGGCGATGAACAAAGCTGATGGAGTTGTTATAGATGGAGCGATAAGAGATCTAGATGTACTTATAGATGAAAAATACGATTTGACCATATATGCAAAAGCAAGAAGTTTTCATGGAAATCCATCCAGTCTTCCTGCGGAAGAGAATGTCCAGATACAGTGTGGCGGTGCCTTAGTACGCCCGGGAGACGTTATGGTTGGAGACAATGATGGAGTTCTTGTTGTCCCTTCTTGGATGGCGCAATCAGTGTTGGAATGGGCCGAAGAGCATGAAGGTGCAGAAAACCTCGTGAAAGACAAAATAAAAGCTGAAGGAGTTCCCCCGGGTAAGTATTACCCGCCCACAGAGGAAACAATAAAAGAGTGGCGAAAACTAAATAATCGATAGTTAAACAATTCAGTTTTCAAAAAAAAATAGAAATGGTGAGCCCAATGAAAACTTTTGCAATGGCGTTGGATCTGGTTGATGACCCTTCTTCAATTGAAAAGTACAAGGAATATCACAGTGATGTCTGGCCGGAAGTGAAAAAGGGATTGCTAAGTATTGGGATCGAAGATATGGAGATCTATCTCTTAGGGGATAGACTGTTTATGGTCGTTGATACCAAAGATGATTTCGATATTGAAACAGATTTTCAGAGATATACCGACTCTTCGGAAAAGGCTGTTGAATGGGATATTTTGATGAGGAAATTCCAAAAAAAGACACCTTTTACAAATGAAGGAGACTGGTGGGCCCCCATGGATAGGGTTTTTAAATTAAATGCTTAAATGACACCGCTATGGAAATTATAGATTCGCATCACCATTTATGGGATTTAGATTTGTTCCAGTACGACTGGATGCCGGAAGATAATCCAATTTTGCGCCAAAGTTATGTGCCCGATGATTTAGCCCCCATTTTAGAGAACTATTCTGTTACTGGAAGTGTGGTGGTTCAGGCAGATCAAACGGTTGAAGAAGCCAAATTTTTGCTTAAATGTGCAAATGACTTTCCATGGATAAA
>CAYMZR010000101.1:0-6665 GCA_964394975.1 uncultured Dehalococcoidia bacterium
CTCAACAAAACCCAGCTCAGGCACGTGCTCGAATTGAAGCAATGAAACGTCAGTTTGACCAAAAGCGTCAAATTGAGGAGTCTCTATCAGGTATAAAAAATAAAATCGGCGTATATAGTGGTAAAGGTGGTGTAGGTAAGACGACAGTGGCAGTAAATCTGGCTGCTACACTTGCTAACGATGGCGCGACGGTTGGAATATTGGATGTGGATATTGACTGTCCGAATGTTGTCAGGGCGATGAAAGTTTCAGAACACCCCACAGTTGGGGGAGAGCAGAAAATGATACCCCCAGAAAGATTTGGCGTGAAAGTTATGTCCATGTCTTTTTTTCAAGAAAATGAGGACGAAGCCATAATATGGCGAGGCCCTATGATTCACAATGCTATAAACCAAATGCTCCAGAGCACTGAATGGGGTGAATTGGATTACTTAGTCGTCGATATGCCTCCGGGTACATCTGACGCACCATTAACAGTGATGCAAGTACTCACAATGGATGGCTTCGTCGTTGTAACGACACCCCAAGAACTGGCCAAAATAGATGCTAAACGTTCTATAAACATGATCCGTAAATTGCAGGTAAATGTATTGGGGGTAGTTGAAAACATGTCCGGTGGGATTTTCGGACAGGGCGCGGGGCAAGAAATATCGGAGGAATTAGAACTTGAGTATCTGGGTGAGATAAATGTAAGATCTGACTACCAAGATACATCCAGACCCGCATCTTTACTAAATAATGAGATCTTGTCTGAATATCGTAATGTGGTGTCAAAAACCCTAAATGTATTGGAAAGCAAATAGGTCACTATCACAAATACATATCTCTGACGTCACTAACTAAATCTGTCAATCCCTTATTGATATCAGGCCCTAGGTTAACTCTGCAGACTGAGCGTCCGAGCGATAACAATGTTTCCATATCTCCGTCAGCTTGAGCCGTCAAAAGAGTAGAAAATCCATAATTTTCATCTCCAATTGGTACTTCCTCAGGCGGAGTACTCCATAACTGTAAGAAAACCCCTGAAGAAGGCCCTCCTTTGTGCATCTGACCTGTGGAATGTAAATAGGATGGACTAGAAGCTATGGTGACGTGGGCGCCAGTTAAAGAACGAATATGAGTTGCCAATCTGGAAAGTAATTCTCGTTCCGAATCCTCAATAGCCACAAATGGCAATATAGCGACGTAATTTATATTTGTTATGTTCTTCACCCATTCGGAGAACCCTATAGTAGAAGAAGTGAGGGGTAGTTCTCCTTCCAGAGCAAAATGGTCAAGAATTTTACTAGTCATATCCTTAGAATTTTGGACCTGAGGTTGGTCAAATGGATTTATATCCATAAGGTTTGCAAGCAGAACTACTGACAACTTCCACTTGAAAAATTCACCCCCGATACAAACAGGATCGTCAACCTGTATTTCATATGCCGGGATAGAATAATCTGCACAATATTTTCTGAGCTCAGATACTGATTTATCAAAATCCGATAAATCCTCATAAATAACTGCGCATACATCCTTTGAGGGAGTCAAGAGTTCGGGGTCACCAACTATTGGGATAATTCCAAAACCTTGCTTTCCTAAACTTTCAGATAGCAACTGCTCTAACCACATAGCAAAGTTTTTCATAGATAATGGCAGGTATACATACAATTTATCTCTGCTTCGAGCAAGATTATTTCCTAAATAATCTGATAGTAAAGCCGCTGGATTTTGTTGATATTCCAAATTGCGACATAAAGCAACCATGTCATTTGCAGCATCAACAACAGAGGATATGTTGGATCTGTTTAAAAGGGCAGGAAAAAGTCCAAAAGAAGACAACTCCGAAAACCGGCCACCTATATTAGTCTTCCCATATACAACACTTCTAAAGTTATGTTGAAGAGCTAATTTTTCAAGGTCTGTGCCAGGATCAGTGATGGCAATGGCATTTTTGGAGCCGCAAGGCATCGCCAATACGAGAGACAATTTTTCCAGAAAATACTTGGCAAGGGTGATTGTTTCAAGGGTTGTCCCTGATTTAGAGGAAACTACTAAAAGTGTTCTCTCGTTTCCTACCTTATTAAGTATTTCCTCAATGGTGGCAGGTACTAACGAATCGACAAATAGGAATTGAGGGACATCATCTCCTAAGGAAACAATTGCTCTAGCCCCTGCGCTACTTCCTCCAACCGCGATCAGCAAGACATATCGGAAATTTTCCATACATATTTGATTTGCCAGGTCTGAATATAGTGTTGTTTCCTCTTTAGTCCAGTCACAACCAAGTGCCCATCCCAAATACTTAGACATCCCGGAATGTTCGGCAGCAGTAGAGTTTTCAGTAGAATCCCAAAACTGGGAAAGTGCGCTTTTAAGCAGGTGCGAATCCCAATCTTCAGAATCCTGCTTGGAGTACATAACGGAAACGGGTTACCGGATAGCCGACAAGGTCGACCTTTTATGAGATATATTTTCAAGGAGTTGATCGAATGAATCCGCAAACGCCCTTACCCCGTCTTTGAGTAAAACCTCTGTGATTTCCGACATATCTATCCCTGCGGCAATCAGCGCATTTATGTGGTTATAGGAATCAGTTACATTTTTGGTGATCGTGTTTTCAGATTTACCATGGTCTATGAAGGCATTCAAAGTAACATCTGGCATGGTATTGACTGTATCTGGACCCACTAGATTTTCGACATATAGAACATCCCGCATTTCCGGGTTCTTCATACTTGTACTAGCCCATAATGGTCTCTGAATATTAGCACCAGCTTCGCGAAGTCTCTCAAATCGACTAGATGAGAAAGTGTCTTGAAACTCTTTATATGCAATTTTAGCATTTGCAATTCCTGCCATACTTTTTAAATCATCTGAGAGAAGTTTTCCCTCAGAGATAGCGTTATCTACGGCGGTGTCAACTCTGCTAACAAAAAACGAGGCCACGGAAATTGTTCTTGATAAATCAGCACCATTCCCATGAAGATTCTCCAGACCGCTCAGATAGGCCTCCCGTACCAAGGAATACATTTCCGTAGAAAAGATTAATGTGACATTGACACTTATACTTTTCGATATCAATTGTTGTATTGCCGGGATGCCTGCTTTGGTTGCCGGCACCTTTATCATTAGGTTCGGACGATCAACCTCTTTATGAAGCCTTTCTGCCTCGGCGACGGTCCCGTCTGTGTCATTAGCGAGATGAGGATTTACTTCAAGAGACACATATCCATTCTGGCCTCCTGTATTTTTAAAGGTGTCTGCCAAAAGGTCAGCTGCATCCTGTATATCCGCTATTGCTAACTTTTCATACACCTCAATATCTGAATATTTTTTTGCATTCATGCTCAGTATGGCCGCATCGTAAATTTGAGATGAAGAAATAGCCTTTTCAAATATACTGGGATTAGATGTCAGTCCTACGACTCCCCGATCGAGTATTTCTTTCAATCCACCTGAAACAAGCAATTCCCTACTTATGTTGTCATACCATACTGACTGCCCAAGTGCTCCCAGCGCCAGTAAATTAGCAGCTTTCGACATAGATTTCCTCCATCACAAATCACTGTAATTGCTATTGTTATTAGTAAGTTATGGCGACGCGGAAAATATGCAAACACAATAACAACCAAACATCTCCTCACCAGGGAAATTCTAACCCATTGCATCTGAGAAGACTTTGATACTAGCTTAACGTGCCATAATTAAAATATTAAGCTGGTATTGTTATTAAACTGATATCACATAGTCAATCGCCGATACAAGACTAGCAACCGTTCAGGTAAGTCATTAATATCATCTAGAATTTCATACCCCATGTCAGAGCACATTGTCTTTAAGTAGTCATGTCCGTTTTTATCCACAGTCAGACAAAATGAATTAATTCCTTGCTTTTTCGCCTCATCTAATGCCATCTTGGTATCATGGACCGCATATTCTTTTTCCACTCCTTCCCTACTGTACCCTCGGTCCTGTGGTCGGCCATCACTTATCAAAAACAGTATCTTGGTCCGAGCATCAGTATTGTCCAATTTATAGGCAGCATGCCTTATGGCCGGCCCCATCCTAGTTGCATGCAGTGGAGCGATTCTATCAATTCTACGTTTCACTTTATCTGAAAATGCTTCCTGAAGATCTTTGACAGTGTAGAACTCAACATTTTCTCTTCCATACCCAGAAAACCCATATATGCCGTAAGTATCTCCTATAGCCTCCAATGCATTTATGAGAAGTACCATAGATTCTTTTTCCATGTCTATAATTCTTTTATACGATCTTCGCATCTGCTCGCCACGGCGTGTCCTCAACCAAACCATATATTCCACAGGATCATCGGGTGCATCCCAATCATCTTGCTTATTTTTTCCTTCATCTATAGCTTCAGCCGTTGAAGCGCTGGTATCTAAAAGGAAAGCGACAGCTACATCTCTTTGAACCTTATTGCGACGCCAATAAAATTTTTCGTCTGGGCTAGATCCTGTCTTAATATCAATCATGTTTTCTATGACGTCATCAATATCAATATCTTCGCCATCTATTAGTTTTCTCTCTTTCCTGAACATTTCAGGAACCATCATTTCAAATTGTCTTCGAATCCTTGTGACAAGAGTCCCGTATTCATTAAGCGTTGCTCCAAAATATGCTGAATCTCCTTCTTGCATGGTTTTTTGCCTGACAACACACCATCGTGGCTTATAGTCCTCTGCCCTAAAATCCCATTCGTCATATACAAAAGTTTCAGGTTCAGCCGGCTCCAATTCCCCTCCTTCCTCATCTACATGAACGAATGGTCCTTGTGAGTCATCCGGAGACTGAGGCATATTAGCCCCAGATTCCTTCATTATGTTATCTGCAAACATACCACTAGACTCTTGGATTTCACCTTCTGTAGCCTGAAGATCCAACTCTGCACTATTTTCCAAAAGTTCTTGTAACTGTTCTTGAGTCAAAGGTTCACCTTGAGCTTGACCCATTTCATCCTGCTCTTGCATCCTCAATTCAGTCATCAATTGAGCCAATTCTGGCTTAAAGTCTCCTCTATATTCCACTTCTTGCAGGGATTCATATTCTTCCTCACCTTCAGGTCGCAACTCCATTTCCATACCCATACCGATCTGTTCCAGTAAATTCTCCATATCCTCTGGATCAACATAGTCCTCGTCATCTTCGTCTTCAAAATCCATGTCATTCCAATCATCTGGAGGTATTTCTTCATTGGGAATGGCCGAAATAATTGCGTAAATCCTCAAAGTTGCCTCAGCCGTATCTTCCACAGTTGCATCAGATACCAGTACCCTCCTCGCTATCTGGGCCACTTGCGAGGCTTCTTTGCTATATTTGGAAGGTGCTGAAACTCCCTCATATTGCTGTAGGCTGAGTCTCACCATGAATTCAACCATGGCTTCCCGAGCGGGAAGTTCCTTAATATCAGGCCTATTTTCATGAGAGTCGCTCTGTACCTGTATGTAGGAAGATTTAATTCCTGGATATTCGGCCTTCACTCTTGCATCGAGCCGCCCGTCTTCAACTACGGTGAATATATCCAAAGACAATTTACGATCTTCAAATAAATCAAAAAATCTCTGCATATCCGTCAGCCATGCACGCTCCAAACCAGTATGTGTTTCCACTAACTGATCTTCAGAGGCATCTAGATTGTCTGGTTCACCAGCATCTGATAAATCCTCAGCCTGCTTATTTTGTAACGCTTCTATCCTTCGCTTTTCTAAGTCAAGACGGAGGTTTTCAAAAAGTTCGGCCTCTCTTTCAAATTCAAATATGAAACTTCCAAACTCTAAATGAGCTACTTGGTGAGTGGATACTACTTTAAACCAAGCATAATTCTCTTCTTTGGAGGCATATCGATCGACCAGCGTAGGCACAAATACAGTAGAGCCTTCTGTCGTAGGAGATTCATTTGAGACCCAGCCAATATTCTTTTCAACAAGGGCATCAGTAGGCGACAATTTAATTTCTGCACCAGCAAGAGCCCTACAATACATTTCCATAATAGGTTTAATTCGGTCAAATTCTATCCCGGAGGATAAAGTCTCAATCACTGCTTCTGAATGGGAAGATTCGATCTTAAAAAAAGCCAACCCTCCATCCTTGTTCTGAGATAGAGTATTAACGCCCTCCTGATACCAGCGTCCCAACTGCATTATCGTGAGCTTTTCCAGTACTATAGGGGCTGATTTAATAAATTCTGGCATAGCCAAGGGCTCTTCATCCAACAACGTTTCTGCGAATCCCAGAACTATATGATGATCATCTTCCTCCAAAAGAGACAAAGATTGAGATATGTCGAGCATGGTACCAGGGATATTGGTCCCACCATTGTTGACCAAACTCTCAGCCAATTTCAGAAATCTCATTCTTTCTTCTGGATGGATCTTTGGCAGCGCTTTTGCTCCAGCTTCAAAGAAACTTTTTACTTCTCTCCAACCCGTATCAACTAAAGTTGTGGCTAGAGACAAAAAAGCATCCTTGTCCTCGCCAACCAATGGGAAAATCTGTTCTCCCAGCGTCAAACATTCAGAGGACAAGTCGTACGATCGATGTGAAAGGGCATCAAGAAAATTAGCGAAGTTTTCCAACTGCTGGAAAGACAAAGTGTCTAGCAAAGTAGGACTTTCAGCAAAAAAACGGCAGGCTAATGTACTAGACTTCCAAGTTCCCTT
>CAYMZR010000102.1:0-6497 GCA_964394975.1 uncultured Dehalococcoidia bacterium
TGGTAGCGCATACGGGATTCGAACCCGTGATCTCCGCCTTGAGAGGGCGGTGTCCTAGGCCGCTAGACGAATGCGCCAAGTATGAATGAGCGGTTTGACAGTTACATTTTACCGCATTGGTTTCGTAAGTGGTTGCAAAAGTGGTTGCAGTTAATTCAGCATACCTAGCTTGGATTTCTGGATTCCAAGGTCTTCTCCCATTTATCATCTGACTTAGGTAAGAGTGGGAGACTCCCATTACCCTTGCTGTTTTTCTAAGACTATTCTTTCTCACGGTTCTCCTCCTTTATTCAAATTCTCCATTCTGGTTCATGTGTTCTCTTATCTCTTCATATTCCTCCTTATCAAAGACAGGCCATAAGATTTCTTCATAGTTATCCATTGATAGTTTTACTTGGTCTTGCGTTGTTTGAATTAATTCAACAGCTTCTCCCAAAACATTGTCAGAAGGAATCTTTAGACCTCGCTTATCTGCTATTGCTTTTACCCATGCAATATCTGTGGGACTCCACTCAAAATCGTCGTAGTCGTGGTAACCCAGTTCTCCCAATACATTAAATTCCCCAATAATTGTCCTTAATCCTTCCATCTCCTCTAGCGTTGCATCTAGGACGTTTCTTACCCTTGGAATATGGTGACTGGCAATTGGCAAACGTTCCGAAAGAATGATTGTCATAATCAAAGCCTTTTGAGGGCTAAGATATTTTTTGTCTACCATTTGAGCCCACTTCCATAGGACTGGAATACTCTCTCCTACCATCCATTCTCCTTCCTCATTGAATATGCCTCTTGTGGGATAATCTGCAGCGGTAATTGCATCAAACTTTCCATAGTCAACAGCTTCCCTGTAGGCAATAGTTCTCTCATCACTTCTCCAAGGCTTGTACGTCATGAAACCATTCAAGTCCGCATAGTTTGCTGGAATGCCTCCTATCTCTTCTAGAATTTCTCTAACGCAATAATGGCTGGCTATCAAGTAAATATCTTCGTACGAGAAATCATCTGCCATGTTATGTACACGCCACCACCAAATAATTTGTCTGGCAGTTGGCTTCCATTCTTCATTTCTAGCCTCATAGGCTGGATTTGATGGGAACATCGGGAGATGAGGATTCCAACTCAACTTATAGAGCATTTCAGAGATATACGAACTAGCCTCTATTGGTAAGCCATATTCTTCTAAAAGGTGTAACTCAAAAGGGGCATCTATATTTATTCCTTCCTTCTCCAATGACTTGAAGTTTGAAATCCAGTAGCTCAGCGTCCTAGCGGACACGGCATCTCCACCAAAAGCAGCCTGCAACCTCAACAAGATTTGACCATGAGTTCTATGACTAAAGAACATCAGCATGGCCATGCCTAATTGCTTTTGATGTCTCTCTTGTACCTTCATTTCTCTCCCCTCAAACCGACTTTTGCTAAATAGTCTATAGATTTTGCTACACACCTTCAAGTATTCTGCAATTCCTGTAGAACTAGCTGCAGAAATCACCACCCGATTCATATAGAGGGTAAGCACCGCCATGAGGCGAAGGAGGAATTTTAGTACGTGGATAAACAACAATTAATGGAGGAATATGAAAGGTTCATTCTTTTACCTGACCGCCAAGCTTTTGAACTTTTGCTATGTGGAGTTGCCAGCCATTTTATGGATAGGGCTGTACCGTTCTGGGTTCTCTATGTTGGGGCTTCTGGTAGCGGTAAAAGTACTGCTTTAGAGATATTCGGGGGGCATGAAAAGACGAATATATTAGACGATTGGACTGCCCGAACTATGTTGAATGGCCTAGAGGGCAATGAAAATTACATAGACATACATGATGACGAAGTATGGATTGTAAGTGACTTGTCAGAAGCCATTAGTAACCCCACAGAGAAGGGCAAAATAATGTCCCAGTTAAGGCGTGTCTATGACGGCTCATTGAATAAGGCATTTGGTAGTGAGCAAACAGAAGTACATTGGGACGGAAAGATTACTTTCGTTGTTGGTGTCACTGATGCCATTGATAGAGAGGAAACCTTCATGGAAGACAATGCTCTTGGGGAGAGGTTTTCTAGAGTTAATGTCAGGGGCGAGGAAATCCGTAAAGAAGCTGCCGAAAGAGCCTTTGATTCTAGACAAAGCGGTAAACATAACAGGGCAGACTTAAGGGAATATGCACACGACTTTATAAATGAAGTTATACACCGCACCAAGGACGGCGTAGACATTGCTACCCCATCATGGGTCAGAACCAGACTAATAGACTTGGGGGATAGGGCATCTTTATTGAGGACTCCCATTATCGGCAGAAAGGGTGGTGGTATAGAGGATTTACCCAGTCCAGAGTTTGGTACTAGGTTATCAATGCAGTTGGGCGTTATGTCTGACACACACGCCATGCTGGAGGGTAGGTCAGAACTTAATCCTACTGATGTTGCCCTCGCCCAAAGACTAGCACTAGATGCTATCCCTAGAGTAAGGAGCAGAATACTTTCTGCACTCCTTAATGGGGCTAAGAACCAAGCCCAAGTTGAACGCTTTACCCATATGCCTTACTCAACTGTTGGAAGACATATAGACAGGCTTTTCGCTCTAGAAATCATAGACAAATTCAACCTAAAACTTTATCCAGATTGGGAGAAAGCACTTGATGACATTGGGTTAGCTAATGAGTTAATGACCCACTTTCCAGCACGGATAGATAACTGGCAAATAAAGGAAGTAACAGAGTGATAACAAAGAAAGAACAACAGGCCAGACTAAATAACGGTGACAAGGTTATTTGTGATTCCTGTACTAGGCCAATAGAGAAGGCAGAAGATGCCTATGTAGAGATACTCCACAAGGAGGAAGAAGATAAGCAACCCAGCCAGACTGAGCCATTCAGTCTCCTAGAGTTCTCCTATCTATGTCACAAGCCCGATAAAGGCCCCCATTCAAGGAGGACTGGCATTGGCTCTAGGGATGGACGAGACCACTACAAAGAGAATTGCATGATGGGTACTAGTTTGGAAGATGCTTACCCTCCCTATGGAAACCTTACCCATATTGTCTTCCCTCTAGAGACCGTCCAGAACTATGAAGATGACTCCATTACTTGGGTCATGGATGGGGCTTTTGAAGTCATATATAGACTCGACCAAAAGGGACTGCCAGCGTGGGATAAATTCATTAAAGATATAAGCCTTTTATTACCCCTATATGACCCACCCCTTTCATGAAGTTGGGTGGTGATTTTGAATAAATTGAAAAACTTGATTGTTTTAGGCCATTTCATGCCTAAACAGCGAGGAAAAAGGCGTTAATTCAAATCAAATCTGGGGCGGTAAAAGCCCTCTTTTATCGGCAAATAGCCAGGAGCAGGGGGACTATTGGGCGTATTCAAAATTAAATAGAGATAAGCAAATTAATTATTCAAAAATTTGGGGGAAGAAGGGCTTCCGTATATTGAAGGGCGAAGGGACGAAAGGGTATTCAAAGGTGTGTGTGGCGGTGGGCTCACAGTATAGATAGGCGGAAAGACGAACCCCCTTAAGACATTTCTGCTGGTACCATTAAATAGTCATATCAGTCCCTCCACTGGGGCTGGTGTGGCGTTTAACAATAAGTCCTATCTACTCCAATCCGCTCAACAGCACCACTAAGTTCATATACCTTCCATTGGTATGAGTCTCCATCAAAGTCTGTATCTGAATTCAAAAGTTCTCCCCATTCCAAAGTAACTAACCAGAATCCTTCCTCAGAATAAGATTCCTTTAAGGCTAACTTCTCAGAAACCTCAGACCTATCTAAGCCTTTGGCTAACAAGTATCTGTTTAAATATTCTCTAGGGCTGTTTTGTGTCCCTGAGCTAAAACCTTTCGCAAGAGAATGTTCGATTAAGAAAACTAAAGGGATACACATAAAATTATCAGGTCTTTCTTGGTCGTGTTGGCCGAATATAAACCACGGCCTATTCCCCCATTGAGTATCTATTTGAAGCCAAGTAATGTCATCCATAATTTTTCTTTGAACCAAAGCTGATGCTTCACCAGTAGCAAATGTTGGAGGCTTTTGTGGAATAAAAGCTATTCGTTCTTTTAATCCATCGACCAATTTGTTGTTTGCTTCCAATTCTGATGAAACGGTTTTAAGTTCCGTTGAAACAGCATCAAGTTTAGTTTCCGTCTGGCTAAGTCTATTAGAAACCTCGTCATGCTCCTCTTGAGGCACGCCACAAGCTACAACTGCCAGACTCACAAGCATAAGAATTAGTATTTTCATGACACATCCTCCCAACCAAATAATAATCACTGGCTGGAGGCTGGAAAAGAGTGGAATTACGTGCGAGTTATTGTGTAGGTAGCGCCGCGGGGACGCTACCCATTGTGACTAATTAGCCTGTAATGCCTCGGTTAATTCTTGTATGAGTTCCTCGAGTTCTGAAACTCGGTCTCTAAGCTCGTCTACTCCCTCTTGTAGACTCATATCGCACTGGTCTCCGAAATTATCTACCCATCCGTCCACTTCATTATCATCCCATAAGTCAACACGTCCTTGACAAACTGTACCCCCCCATCCACCGTCACCTTCATTAGCTACCCATCCGTCCCCACCATCATCCTGTCCCTGCTGTCCGGCATTATCTACCCATCCATCTCCACCAGGTGTGCCCCCTTCATACATTTGAGCCCCCCAACCAGAATAACTACCATGGGCCAAAAATTCTGCCGTAAGTTCTTCCGCATCTGGATGTTCAGATATACAGTCTTCAAAAAGCCGCACCAACTCCATCAAAGGTTCGTCATTGTTTTCACTTATAGTCCAGCATTCTTGCCGTAACAAATTATTCCTATCGGCTTCCTCTGCTGCCTCTTCTATGGCTTCTTGAATCTGCCGAGCAACACGCTCCTCTTCTTCCTGTAGCCTGCGTTCCTCCTCTTGACGCCTTTCCTCTTCGGCTTCTCGCTGAGCTTCCTCAATAGCCTCGGCACTTTCAGAACTCAATCCAAGTATTTCGTCACAATCTTGGGAAGTTCTGTCAGAATTTTCATCCGATGGCGGGTTATTGTCAGATGGAGCATTGCCTGCAGGCGCATCAGAGTTATCTCTAGGACCTCCGTTACCACCACCGGCCGCGTGAAGTGTGATTAGGGCCACTGGAACACCATATTGTCTTGCCAACTGGCATCTAAGTACCTTTTCATTATATTCATCAATATTGCGGGCCACCTCTTCCTGCCTCCTCTCTTCCTGCTCAGCTCTCAATTCTTCTTGAACTTCTTCCTCCATATCAGCCACCCACTGGGCTATTTCTTTGTCATATTTAAGCCCTTTCTCTTCAACACAATCCCTTATATTTTGCTCAAAATTGGCTTCAATTTCTGCGGCAATATCCTCGACAGATACATTGTCTGCAAACAACCCATAAACATAGTCTTGGGTTTCATACATGCAACTTTCAACAACCATCTCCCCTTCCCATTTTTGGTTCTCTTTTTCCTGTTCTCCAGCGATGGCTGTATTCACAATATTCTGAATGTCAGCCGATGTTAACGTCATAGCACTTGCGGCCTTATCATCCGAAATGGGTGCTTTTTCATCCACACCAGTCGCCCGACCAACAGCCGTCCCACACCCAACCAAGATTATTGCGGCACTCAGGGCGCCCAGCATTAGTAATAATTTCATAACTTCCTCCTAACTATGTATGGCACTATTTTAGGATGGTTGCAGGAAAAAGAAAGAGTATTTTTACCTATCTTAGGATTACAGGAATATAGGAATAGCTGGGAGAGTACCCTCATTATTCATAAATCTGTGTCGGACTATGCTCACTGGATGAGTAGGCAAATAAACATATAAATTATCACTTTTTGGCTATTTGATTTTTATCAACTCAATTCCTATAGTTCACTACAGATTAAATTCACCCAAATTGAGAGAAAAGGAGTTTATTATGCCGGAATTCATACAAAACGTTAGTAGGATACCAAAGCAAGGAAAAAACTTTGACGTAACAGAGGGTTCGATTGATTTAATTAAAGGTCTTAATCAAAATGGTAACGTCTCTTTCACAATCTCAACGCCTCCCGCTTTTAAGAGTAGGGTCATAAGCGCCTTAACATTCGATACGTTGGGAGAAATAGAAGCTTTCCACGATGGATTCCTTGAAAACGACCAGTCTCGAGATAAGTTTCAGAAATTGGCAGCAGATTGTGAAGATGTAAATGTCTCCATAATCCGCAATGTAAGACAGCCTGAGGTATTTTCTCCAGATGCTAAGTACATGATAAGAACTATTATGGTTGCAAAAAGAGGAGAAGCTCCAAATTTGCTGGATACTGTTCTTGAGATGGCAGATTCATCTAAAACGATGGACCCTCTTATTTCTGTTCCAATGTTTGGTAGTCCTGATGTAGTGCGAATAGTTAACGGAATAAACTCACTTGAAGATGTAAACAGCATAATTGCTGAGGTAAACGGTGAAAGCTTTGCTCCTTTTAGAAGCAAGGTTTCGTCATTGACGGTGAGA
>CAYMZR010000103.1:0-6443 GCA_964394975.1 uncultured Dehalococcoidia bacterium
TCGTTTGCTAGATAGCCATACCTCCATCCACACTGATTATTTGTCCAGTTATATATTTTGCTTTTTCACTGGCAAGATATGCAACCATATGAGCAATATCGTCTACTTCACCAAAGCGAGCCATAGGTATCCAAGTCATAATCGTTTCTTTTTGCTTGTCTGATAAAACATCAACAGTATCGGTGTGTATATAGCCAGGCGTTACGGTGTTAACAGTTATGTTTCGGGTGGCAACTTCCTTAGCAAGAGCGAATGTAAAACCGTTTATTGCTGCTTTTGAAGCTGTGTAGTTGGTCTGACCTATGTTTCCCCGAAGACCAACGACGGAACCAATGTTGATTATTCTTCCCCATCTGGATCTCACCATTGTTCGGAGTACGGCGCGACTGCAGTAAAAAGTACCGTTTAAATTTGTATTTATCACTCGTGCCCAGGCTTCGTCTGACATTCTTAGGAGTAGACCATCATCTATAATCCCAGCGTTATTTACTAGAATATCAATTTGTCCAAAGTGCTCAGTGACAGCATCCACCATTTTTGTTACTTGATCTAGGTTTCCAACATCTGCTTGGCATGAAATCGCGTCTATTCCAAAGTCTTTGAGATATTTAACAGTCTCCTCAGCTTCTTGTTTGGAAGAATTGTAATTTATTGCAACATTTACACCCTCCTCTGCTAATTTTGCTGCTGCAGCTTTTCCAATTCCTTTTGCTGCTCCCGTAACCAACGCTACTTTTCCTTTCAGTTCAGTCACTTTTTCTCCCGTAAATTTATTGTTTATACTCTTAGCTAATCACCCACGGTGGACATCACAGCGGACACCTCTTTGTTCATTTCTTGAATTAGATTTGTATCCACACACATTTTAGCTAACCCCACTGCCCTTTCTATGGTGCCTGGAGAAGCACTACCGTGTCCGATTATGCTAACACCGTTAACACCAAAAACTGGCCCTCCCCCTCTCGCATCTACCACGTTGTTATTTTTATAAAGATCTTGCATTAGCGCATCAAGCTGATTCTCAGGCAGTTTTCCTTCCAAAGCTTTTTTCAATTGAACAGCGAGACCTTTACCGAGGCCTTCAACTAGCTTCAAAACTACATTACCAACAAATCCGTCACATACAACAACATCGGCCTTTCCTGTAACTAAATCATTACCTTCTACATTTCCTATGAAATTCAAACCACTTTTTCTAAACAAGGCACTTGCCTCTTTTGATTGTATGTTTCCTTTTCCTTCTTCACTTCCGACGCTTAGCAGACCCAATTTTGGGTCATCAACACCAATAAGCAATTTGCTAAAAACAGATCCTAATACTCCGAACCCCAATAACTGGGAGGGCTTGCAGTCAAGATTAGAACCTAGATCAAGAATAGTTTGATTTGGAGCAGCGCCTATTATGGGCCCTCCAATTGCGGGCCTTTCTATTCCTTTTATAGTTCCCAGTAGGACGACTGCTGCCGCCATGGTGCCGCCTGTGGACCCCATGGATACAACGGCGTTTACGGTTCCAGTTTTAACTAAATTGGTTGCTACTAAGATGGATGCAGCAGGTTTTTGTCTTAAAGCTAGAGCTGGAGCCTCATCATCTTCTATTTTCCCTTTTGAAGATACGAAATGTATAGGGAGGTCTCGTGTGTCGTGTTTTGCCAGTTCTTGCTCTACAGGCTCTCTATCTCCAACGATAAAAACTTCCGCCAATCCGGTTTTGGCTGCTTGGATAGCTCCCTCTACAGGTACAGCAGGCGCATCGTCTCCACCCATTGCATCAATGGACACCTTTAATAATTCATTGTTAGGCAAAGTAAGACTCCTAATTTATGGTGCAATTATGGAATTTTTAATGTCACCGATGTTTCACCAGAGATGATGGTGTCCCCATCTTGCCGGACTATTTCGACTGAACAGGTGATTTTAGTTTTTGTCCCTATCTGTTCAGATTTCTTGATACTACCTGAAGTCTGAATTTCGTCCTCAGGGTATACAGGAGATCTAAATCTCATTTTCATCTTACCTGTTTTGTACCAAGCATCGGCAAAATTTTTGACCATCAACTCAGAGATAGTTGCTGCTACCATCATCCCATGACCAATATTTTTGCCAAACTGGGAATTTTTGGCGAACTCCTCATCAACATGAATTGGATTGTAATCGCCGGAAGCATCCGCATACATAAGAATCTGTTTCATTGTTATGAACTTTTTAATAGGTACCAAATCGTCGCCAACTTGCGGAATTTTCATTCGATTTTATTTTCCGCAGGTAACATTATGGTACTTTTGCCTTCCATTACTTCATCACCTGAAGATCTCAAAACTGAGAGGTTCACAACCATAAATCTCCATTCACCTCTTACATTATTGGAGGCTAGTGATGCGATGCATCTCAAGCTTTCACCTACCCGAACAGAATCTTTAAATTCCATTTCTTGGCCCACGTGTAATGTGCCTCCAGGTATTTGTAGATCTATCACAACGCCTCTGAGACTCAATGCTGCCAAAGCCATTGGAGGCGCTAACTGTGTACCCGAGCCATTAAGATGTCTTACTGAGTCATCTTGGACGGCATCTAGATACAGGTCAACCTCTCTTTGGGTAAGGGTATATTTTTGATCCGATACCGTGCTTCCTGTTTCTAAAAGAGAATAATTAACTGGCAATAGATGCTCTCAAATGCTTATTAATTCATATTGGAAATCAAAAGAAACAGCAAATTACAGCCACTTCAAATAAGGTCCGAGAACAATTATATAGCCACCACCTCAATATTTCTTCGTTCGCTGGAATCTTTTATAGGTTGCAGAAAGGACCTTCTTTAATTTATTTCTTTGGAACATTCATACTTGTTTTATTTGAAAACATGGATGAATTTGGTTGAATCAAATAGAATTCTAGTCAGTTGTTTTGGGAGTCTAGTTATTTGATAGATATAGAACTGATTAGAGAAAATCCTGAGTTTGTTGTCGAGTCTTTTAAAAGGAGAGGAAAGGAAGTTCCGCTACCTCAGATAATTGATCTGGATCAAAGACGTAGAACAGCAATAAGCGAAATGGATTCTCTAAGGGCGAGGCGAAATGCGGTGTCGAAAGAAATCGGCAGTTCAAAGGAGAAGCCGCCGGAATTAATAGCAGAGATGAGGAAGGTGGGCGCTCAAATTAAGGATTTGGAAGAGGAGGAAAATGAAGTTAAAGATAGGCTGAATCAAATCATGCTTGATGTGCCCAATATTCCAAGTGAATCGTCACCGGATGGTGCTGATGAAAATGCTAATGTCATTGTAAGGTCTGTAGGAGAGTTACCTAGCTTTGGTTTTGAGCCAAAGCCTCATTGGGAAATAGGTGAAAGCCTAGGCATAATTGATTTACAAAGAGGGGTTAAGTTAGCTCAATCTCGGTTCTATTTACTTAAAGGTAAGGGCGCCCGACTTCAAAGAGCTCTCATATCCTGGATGCTAGATTTGCATACCGAGAAACATGGGTATAGAGAACTTTACCTCCCCTATTTGGTAAACAGAGATACTGTAACGGCCTCCAGCCATCTTCCACATTTTGAGGAGAATATGTACCACGATGAAGAGGATGATCTTTTCATGGTACCAACTGCTGAAGCTCCCGTAACTGGTATGTTTAGGGATGAGATTTTAGATGGTGAAACTTTGCCACTCAAATTTGTCACACACACACCATGTTGGAGAAGAGAAAAATTTTCCGCAGGGAGAGATACTAGAGGAATTAAAAGAGTGCATCAATTTGACAAGGTTGAGATGTACAAATTCGTCGAACCGGACTCTTCGTTTGAAGAACTTGAGTCATTGTTGAAGGATGCTGAACAAGTTTGTGTTGAATTAAACATTCCGCATAGAGTTCTTGAGTTATGCACGGGGGATTTGGGTTTTGCTGCTGCTAAAAGTTATGATGTTGAAATGTGGGGCGCTGGAGCGCAAGAATGGCTAGAAGTCTCTTCTTGTTCGAATTGTACCGATTTTCAATCACGTAGAGCCGCAATTCGCTACAGAGATTCTAAGGAATCCAGACCAAAATTGTTGCACACTCTAAATGGTTCAGGCCTTGCGGTGCCAAGAGTGATGATAGCTATCCTTGAAAATTATCAGACTGCGGACGGTTCAATAGAAGTACCTGAAGTTTTAAAACCCTACGCAGGATTTAGCCGTATATCTGGTGAATAAAAAGTCATTATAGAAATTGATTGTATGTAAGGAGAAATATTTATGTATGTGACGCGACAACAGGACGTAGAGCCTGAAGAGGCTGGAGATGCCCCTCTTTTTTACGGTGGCAGAGTCACCAGGCAGCCTCTGGTAGGGAAGACTGAGGAAGAAGATTATAAATTTGGAATTGTCTCCTTTTATGATGGATCAAAAAATTACTTCCACACTCATACAAGTGATCAAATTTTGTTTGCTACCAAAGGGGTGGGAATAGTGGCCAATGAGTCGGAAGAGGTGCAAATGGAAGCTGGCGATACCGCTTTTATTCCGGCCGGGGAAAAGCACTGGCATGGTGCTGCGGATGGTAATGATTTCTCCCATATATCGCTTACACGTCCTGACAGTGTGACGGAGATGTTTAAACCAGAATCTTAACCTGAAGAGATACCAAATTTGTATTGACTACCAACACTATTTTGGATCATTGAACTTGGGTGTTCTTTCAGTAGCGACATGATTGCTTGCTGACCGGTACAGTGCGCGGGTATTAACCAGTCTGGATCTAATTTTTTAATATCATTTACCGTGTTGTGTATCACCATGGGATCTAGGGCGTCTGGTAAATGAAATCCTCCGATGATAGCGTGGATTTTATTTTCGCCTGTCAATTTTTTTGCGTAATTGCAGATATTGACAATGCCAGCATGTCCGCATCCTGTCATTATCACTAGACCTTTGCTTTTAACTTTAGCTATTAAAGCTTGGTCATCCAAAGTCAGTGGATCTGGCTGCCAGGAATCTTCTACAAATACTTCCTGTCCTTTCAACCCCTTTTCATAACTTGTTATCCGATCCACTTCCCCTGTTATCAATAAAGAATTATCTAGCAAAAAAGATGGAAGGCGAGATTCTTCGATAATTTCCATTCCTTGTTGTCGCAAGGCAGATTTGCTAGCAGTGGGAAGATTACGAGGAGTTCTTCCCGGAAGAACAATCCTTCTTTTGTTCCAAAATTCGGGATGAATAATTATAGGGATGTTGCTAGCCGCCAAGTCATTTAGAATCCCGTCTATTCCTATGGTGTGATCGAAATGACCGTGACTAAAAACTATTGCCTCTGCATCCTGCGGAGATAAATCCAGTATTCGCATGTTCTCGGAAACCCCAGTGGGTGATACCCCAGCATCAAAAAGTATGGAGTGATCAACTTCTCCTGTCCTGATTGTCACCCAAGCTGAAAATCCATGCTCCGCTCTAAGTTGGGATTTAATGGAACCATCTTCGGTTAATGGTGCTGCAATTTTTTGGTTGGTTGAAGGTCTCGTAACTGGACCGGTGTTGTTTAATATGCTGCTAACGTGGTTGTCCATCAACATTGTGATGGACATTTGATCAACAGCAACAGGGGATATTGTGTCCATGTATTTGTCACTCCAAGCATATGAATTTGTAGAATTCTAATGAAATATATGAAATCACAGTGGATACTTGATATTAAGCATTGTTGCGTAAATGTACTTGATATCAATAGAATGTGCTCTAAGTTTCTGTAAACAACTTTTATGGTCTGAAATGGGATCAGATAACGGGAGAATTTAATTAATGTTTGCTGCACGAATAACCAGTCCAAAGAAAATAGAGATTGAGGATATAGAGACGCCGAGCATCGGAGAAGGGCAATGCCTAATAAAATTGGAGAGATGGTCTGTATGCGGTAGTGATATCAGACATGCTTATGGGCCTGTAATGCCGGAAGAAGAATATCCTATGAGGCACGGTGGGGCATGCCATGAGTGTGCTGGCACTATTGTGGAAAGTAAATCCGATAAGTTCCAAGTGGGTCAGAGAGTTATAGTATTACCTGGTCAGGATGGCCCAGGTGGTCTTGTTGAATATTATCCTGGGGATGAAGGAAGAATGGCTCTTCTGCCTGATCACGGGGATTTAGGAGAATGGATTCTTTGTCAACCCTCAGGAACCGTCTTATATTCCTGCCAACAAATGGGAACAATTTTAGGGAAAGATGTTGTTGTAATGGGTCAAGGAAGTATTGGCCTGTCTTTTACGGCCATTGTTGCGAGAGCTGGCGCAAGGAGAGTTATTGCTGTTGATCCTTTGGACTATAGGCTTGAGTGGGGTAAGAAATTTGGGGCTACACACACGATCAATCCCGACAAAGACGACGTAGATGAGGCTCTCGCTGAAATCACAGATGGGAAACTTGCTGATATTTCGGTGGAGGCATCAGGGTTTCCTGATGGTTTGAATGCAGC
>CAYMZR010000104.1:0-6438 GCA_964394975.1 uncultured Dehalococcoidia bacterium
TGCTTATGAATTTCAGTAAATTCTTCACTTTTGCCCCCTTTCCTGCGGGTCTAAATTTTTTTTTCCTAATTCTGGTGCTTTTTGCCGAGGCGAAAAGCCTTTTAGTAAAGCCTAAAGCAGACCGTCACGCCTATAACTAGCCGCTCTTGTCCGCGAATATGTAATTTTTACATCAAATCCATGCCTATTGTCAAGGCTAATTCGATGAAAATTCAAGGTCGGATTTATTATCTTCGACCCTTTCCCCATTCTGGATCCCCAGGCCCTAAATACTTGCTAGCGGCATTATTGGGCAGTTTTCTCCAGATCACACGAAAATATTAGCAGACTGATATTGTCTGTCAATAATTTTTGCATCGAATTTATCTCAGTATTTTTTGTCTCGCACCTTATAAAACCATAATCTTTTACTTTTCTTTACCTAATCCAGTAAGAAATTCTGCGTTGGTTTTAGTTTTTCTCATCCTATCCATCACTTTTTCCATCGCTTCACCCGACGAATTTGAAGAATCTGATTCAATCATAGTGATCATTCTCCTGAGCAGCCAAACCTGTTTCAAAGTTTCTTCACTCAAAAGCAACTCCTCCCGTCTGGTGCCGCTTTTATATATATCCAAAGCCGGAAAGGTTCGTCGCTCAGCCATTTTACGGTCGAGATGAACCTCCATGTTGCCTGTTCCTTTAAACTCTTCATAGACAACATCATCCATTCGGCTACCAGTATCTACCAGGCATGCCGCCAATATAGTAAGACTGCCACCTTCTTCTGTATTTCTGGCAGCCCCAAAGAATTTCTTCGGCGGGTATAGCGCGATAGGGTCCATGCCCCCAGAAAGAGTTCTACCGCTACTTGGTACCGCAAGGTTGTATGCTCTAGTAAGCCTTGTGATGCTATCAAGTAGAATCACAACGTCCTCACCTGATTCGACCAATCTTTTCGATCGTTCAAGTACCAGTTCTGCTACCCTGCAATGATCTTCTACAGGTTCGTCAAAAGTCGACGAGTAAACCTCCCCCTTGATAGACCGCTTCATGTCTGTAACCTCTTCCGGCCTTTCACCGATAAGAGCAACCATTATATGAATATCAGGAGCATTTTGAGTAATGCCGTTGGCAAGCTCTTTTAAGAGTGTTGTCTTCCCGGCTTTTGGAGGAGATACGATTAATCCTCGCTGACCTCTACCAACTGGAGACATCATGTCAATAAGCCTTGTGGACAATTGCTTTGACTCTGTTTCCATGACAATCAACTCTTCAGGAAATATGGGTGTCAATTTCTCAAACTGCGCTCTTTTCTTGGATGTATCAGGGTCGGATTGGTTTACCTCACCTACCTTCACAAGACCAAAGTATCTTTCCCCATCCTTCGGAGGTCTAACATTACCGACCACATAATCACCCGGACGTAAACTAAACCGCCTTATCTGAGACTGTGACACATAAACATCGCCAGCGCCCCTCTGATCACTATTTTGTCTTAGGAAACCGTACCCTTCATTAAGAATTGAAAGTATTCCGCTCGCATCCACTGTCTCATTTTTATCGGAATAGGATTTGAACATCTTGCGCAAAATATCCATCCTGCGAGGAGTCGCTCCCTCTTCTACAACCCCTTCCTCTACAGCAAAATCCAATAGTTCCTCATCGTTTTTTTCTTGAAGTTCAGCCAACCTCATCTTGATCCTCACTCGATACTTATATTATTAAAATTACTTGTTTCCACTTGTTTCCAATAGTGCCCAAAACACCTTTAAAAAGTTGCAATGGGTGGTCTCAATTGACTCCCGCTCCTTATATTAGGAAGGGATGGTTGATGTCACTTTCTCGCAAACTCGGCATAGCCAACCGATTGAACGATTCTTATGCACTAGAGTTTTAAAGTGTTGGCTAACGAATTTTTAATCCGTGCCTTTCAAACCAGAAATGAATCCTCATTTTTTTAGGGGAATCATCGTCAGAACTGGTGCTGAATTTCCTCAACACCACGGAGATGATAGCACTTACATTCCAAGTCGTCCAGATTATTCATCTATTAATTATTTTAATTTATCAACAAATTCAGTAGCCGCCAACACGAATTCTCTGAACAGAGGATGCGGTTTTGATGGGCGAGATAAAAATTCAGGATGGAATTGAGTCCCCGCCATAAAGGGATGACTATTGTATTCCACTATCTCGACTAATTGGCCATCTGGAGATATACCGGTTGGCGTTAAGCCAACCGACTCGAGGTCATCTTTATAGGAATTATTAAATTCAAATCTATGGCGATGCCTCTCCATTACAGTTTTAACACCGTAAGCCTTCGAGGTAATAGTTCCATCTGCTATCACGCATGGATACACTCCGAGCCGCATAGTTCCACCTTTGTCTTTGACGCCAACCTGATCCACCATAAGATCTATCACTGGATCTTTTGTATCTGCATCGAATTCAGAGGAGTTTGCCCCATCCTTTCCTAACAAATTTCGAGCAGCCTCTATTACCATAACCTGCATACCCAAACAAAGACCGAGGTAAGGGACATTATTTTCCCGAGCAAACCTCACAGTTTCTATCATGCCCTCAACGCCTCGGTAACCAAAGCCACCAGGGACTACAATTCCATCAACGCTCTCTAAATATTTGGACGCTCCATATTTTTCCACATCCTCTGCCCCTATCCAATCTATGTCGATGTCTTTTTTATGGAATAGGCCTGCATGTATTAAAGCTTCTTTCACTGACATATAAGAGTCGTGAAGATCAACATATTTTCCAACTACTGCGATTTTTAATTTTTCTTTTGGGCTTTTTATCAAATCCACTAAATCAGACCAGCCGTTTAAGCCATATTTCTGTTCTTTAACTTTGATATTCATGGCTTTGGTTATTAGGTTGGCCAAGCCCTGCTCTTCAAGTATTAGGGGCACTTCGTAGATACTGGATACTGTGGGGACCATCAAAACGCCGTCCAAAGGCACGTCACAATGGATCATGATTTTTTTTCTCAAATCTTCCGGAATTCTTTTGTCACTTCGACAAACAATGGCATCTGGTTGAATCCCTATACTTCTGAGTTCCCTGACACTATGCTGAGTCGGTTTTGTCTTAAGTTCTCCAGTCGATGAGATATAAGGAAGGAACGTAAGGTGCATATAAAAAACATTGTCTCTGCCCACCTCGTTTCGCATTTGACGAATGGCTTCCAAAAAAGGAAGTCCCTCGATGTCACCAACGGTACCTCCTACCTCCACTACAATAACATCAGCTTCGCTTGATTCTGCCAAAGCCAATATGTGTTTTTTTATGTTGTCAGTCACATGAGGTACGACTTGAATTGTTCCTCCCAGAAATTCCCCTTTCCGCTCCCTTGATATAACGTCACTGTAAACTTGCCCAGCTGTAAGATTGGATGCTTTAGTTAATTCAACATCTACAAACCTTTCGTAATGCCCCAAGTCCAAATCAGTCTCACTTCCATCACCGGTTACAAATACTTCTCCATGCTGGTAAGGAGACATAGTTCCAGGGTCAACGTTCAGATAAGGATCCAATTTCAATAAGGAGACCGTTAATCCCCGCGACTTTAATATTTTCCCGATTGAACCAACGCAAACGCCTTTGCCTACCGAACTCACCACGCCGCCCGTTACAAATACAAATCTAGTCATTGGAGCACCTTATAGGAGTACATATAAAATCAATCACGCCGACCTTTCAAACACCATTTCTATCAAATAAACAATGTGTAGGCTCATAAAGTGTTCTTGGTGAAAGTAGTCGGAAAACTCATGGGACAGGCTATCTATAGGAAGTGACCCTATTCTATGAGGAATCTGAAAATCTGAATCTTGCCAGTGTATGATAACGAAGCTTCCCTTTATCGGTTTCTGTAGTATAGGCATCGTCTTTTTTCCGTGTCAATCGCCATCCATGTAAAGTCTTCCAACACATTTACCTTTTATATTGGTAGAATTTCGTAACAACCAATTCTGGAGGCGGTGCAAAGTTGAAATATTACCGGCTAGTCAATTCAATGAGTGACGTATGCCTATCAGTGGAAACTGGTGAAGGGATACTAGAAAATCTAACATCCATTGAAGATGATGTCACAGATATTTTGGATCTGATAAAGGCCTCATCTATAACTGGAGAATCGATAGATGACCTTGCTAGAAAAATTCTGGACTCTGGCGACTCAGAGAAAATAGCTACTTCTGTTATTTTCCAAGAAGGAGCTCAATCGGAAGTTGATTGGTCCCTCGACAGACCATTTGACCCCCCTGAAGTTTGGGCAGCAGGCGTCACCTATAAGAATAGTGAGATGGAACGCAGACGAGAAAGTGACACTCCCGACATCTACTCGAAAGTCTACAACGCTGATAGGCCTGAGGTATTTTTTAAATCAACTTCCGAAAGATGCATGGGGCCATTCGATAATGTTGGAATAAGGTCTGATTCTTCATGGGATGCCCCTGAACCAGAACTTGCCTTTGTGATATATAAAGGCGAAATAGTTGGGTATACCATTGGAAACGATATGAGTAGTCGATCGATCGAGGGTGAAAACCCACTTTATTTACCTCAGGCAAAAATGTTTGACAACAGTTGTTCTATTGGGCCTTGTTTCGCTACAGCAGAAACCGTCCCGAACCCCCAAAGCCTTGATGTGAATTGTGTAATAGTAAGAGATGAAGTAGAGGTATTTTCCGGATCTACTTCTACCTCTGAAATGGCAAGGACATGCCAAGAAATATGCGAATGGTTGTTGAAAAGCAATTTTGTTCCCGATATGACAACAGTGCTTACCGGGACATCCATAGTGCCACCGCCGGATTTCACATTACAGGAAGGCGATAGGGTAATAATATCAATAGAAAATATAGGTGTTCTGGAGAACGATGTAATTGAAGTCTAAGATTTCATTCAGTCTAGCTCTTCGGAATCGATGGCAACCTTATCTTCAAAGGCTTTCTTGATCTCAGTGATTTTGAGCTCCGTGTCAGAAAGTCTTTTATTAGCCTCTTCCGCTAATTTCATACCTTTTTCGTAAACTTCAGATGCTTCATTTAGCGGCAATTTACCATTTTCTAAACTAGCGACTGATTTTTCCAATTCTGCCATTATCTCTTCAAATGATAATTTTTCTAATTCTTTCTTCGTCATGGTGTATCCACACCCTCCAATAACTTAAAACTACAAAAGATTCAGCTGATGTTCTTCCGGTATTTCTGATCCGTTTTTAGAATCGACAGTTCTAGCATCGATCATTCCGTCACTAACTGTAATTGCTATATTTTCCCCAAACCCCACATCCCCCACACTATTAATAATTTTACCGTCCAAGGTTCTTTGTAAAACTGAATAACCTCTAGCTATAGTTGCGTTAGGCGATAGTGCAGCTATTTTCTGAGTCAGTCCATTCAAGAATTCCTTTGTCAGTTCAGTTGTATGGCCTATATTTGCGTTGGCCCTACCAATCAAATCGTCAAGCTTAATTTTATGATTGACAAAATCTGGCAAAGAACGATGAAGGTTACTCACTCTGACATCCAGGTCATTCCTATTGCTACCTATAACAGAGTAGGAATACAAATTAAGCTGATGTGTGTAGAAATCCAATCTGCCTTTTAGCTCTTCTACATCTGGAACAGATTGCTCAGCAGCAGCTGTCGGGGTAGAGGCCCTAAGATCCGCAACCAAATCAGATATTGACCAATCGCTTTCATGACCCACACCGCTAATTATGGGGACACTAGAGGCAAATATAGCCCTGGCTACGATTTCTTCATTGAAAGGCCATAAATCCTCCGGCGAACCTCCTCCTCTAGCAACTATTATAGAATCTATATCCCCAACTTGATTCAAAGAATTTATAGCCTCAGCAATCATAGAAGCTGCCGTATTGCCTTGGACAGGTGTGTGAGCCAATACTAATTCGACTCGAGGAAATCTTCGATTTATAGTCTGTTGAATATCTTGCCATGCAGCGGCATCTTGGGAAGTGACAACTCCCAATTTATTAGGGAAAAATGGAATACCTCTCTTCCTAGCTTCGTCAAAAAGCCCTTCGGATTCCAATTTTTCTTTCATCTCTTCAAACCTTGCTTGGAGAAGGCCATCTCCGGACGGTTCAATTAAATTGGCAATAAGTTGCAGTCGACCGCTTGGGGCATACACTGAAACTCTACCAAAGGCAAAAACCTCCGCACCTATTTCTAGATGTTCTCCGCCTACCCCTCCCCTGAATAAAGCTGAGTCTAATACTCCGTCTTCATCTTTCAACGAAAAGTACGAGTGCCCCGAGGCGGAAGTGGTAACTCTGGACACTTCTCCTATCACACAAACATCACTCAAAATCACATCCGATCCCAAAAGATTATTGAGATGCAAAAGAACTTGAGAAACACTTAGGGCTGGCATTTGATTAAATCCTAGAAATGTAATTTCCTGTCC
>CAYMZR010000105.1:0-6319 GCA_964394975.1 uncultured Dehalococcoidia bacterium
AGATCGGATTGCATAAAGAAATCAGCTCGCACCCTGCTGAAAAGTGAATGGCCGTCAGGTCTTTTAAGAAAGGTTGGTTCAATGGGAACCTGTTTAGGATCGTGTAAACCATCGTAGGGGCCAGTCCATGGAGGATGAGGTTCTAAGAAACTAACGTACATTACAAAAGGATTGTCCTTGTTCTCTTGAATGAATGTTTCAGCTCTATTTGCAAAAAAAGAAGCCATTTGAAACTCGGCTGGTAGGCCTGCCCTCATTTCATCTGAGAATATCTTACTTCCGAGTAGAAGCTCATCAGGTTCAAACCCGTTTTCGACAAGAAATTCGTGATAACTCGTGTCCATGGCCAAATATTCTTCTTCGGTATATTCTTCACGTAATGTCTCCATGCCGCTGGCCCACTCGTCAAATCCTCTCTGGTTGATCACCTCATTACCCAAGTGCCATTTTCCAAAATATGCCTTCCTGTAGTTGTCGGAGACCATGTTGGCAATGGTTTCCACTTCTTCAGGCATAACCAGTTTGTTTCTAGGCATGCCCGCAGCATGGGGGTATAGACCAGTCATAATCGATGCCCTAGCCGGGGCGCAGACCGCCTGCGTTACATAGGCATTTTTGAAGACAATGCTTTCCTTAGCAAGTGCATTTAAATTGGGTGCTTTTACGTAGTCGTTTCCATAGGCTTCTAATGTGTCAAATCTTTGACGGTCGCTAAATACGAAAACAAGATTCGGTTGATTTGCCATGACGGTCTCCTCTAAAGAAATTTTTGGTTAAAACCAGAGATATTACGAAGGAAAAACAGGATGAGTAAAGAGCGTTGAGTGCCCTTTAATCATCCCAATTGTCTGTGGTGAACCTATATTGTTGAAGGAATCGGAGCGGTGTCCCCAGTCTGTACTTGCCATACTCTAATCCTGGCTGCCATATCCCTTACACGGTCCTGTTGGTCAGGATCATTAAACAAATTATTTTGCTCATAAGGATCATCATTTAGGTCGTAAAGTTCACATTGATCCCCAGCACATAGAGCTAATTTCCATCTATCAGGGGTTACTACAGTTCTCCAAGGCAATCTCAGCATCCTGTTAATTTTAATATCTCCCAAGAATCTATCAGGCACGTTATTGTCATAGCCATTCCAGGATATGAATACGTCATTCTCAGAAAGATCAGATTCACCTTCTAGGACAGGTTTTAAGCTTTTTCCTTGCAAGTGATCAGGTACTTCTTGCCCGATGAGGTCCAGCAGAGTTGGCACTAGATCTATGTGGCCTACACTACCTTCAATTACCTGGTTTCCCTTTGAGAGCCATGGAACTTTCATCAGTAGCGGGACCCGGGCCGATTCTTCAAACATTGAACGTTTTTCTAACATTCCGTGATCACCGAGCATATCACCGTGCTCGCTGGTAAACACCATTATGGTGTTGTCCTCAAGTCCATTGTCTTTGATTGCCTGATTTATTGTTCCGACCATATTGTCTACCGAGGTAATATTTGCCATGTAATGGGCTCTCAGCTGTCTCCAACCGGCTTCGGTTGTGACATCTTCCCGGTTGGCCGCATAGTTCATCATGTACGCGTCTTTGGTTTGATCTTCTCCGTCAAGCATGAACTTCATAAAATAATCGGCTCTGACTCTGTTTACCAACGAAGCTGTTTCTGGTTTTTCCAAGAAAGCAGGTCCTACCGGGATCGTTGCTGGGTCGTATTGATCCATAAAAGGTCCATGGTATGGAGAGTGGGGTTCGAATGTGCTGACGTAGAGCACGAATGGTTGGTCTTTGTTGTCTTCTATGAATTTTGTGGCTTCTTGAGCTAAGTAAGATGCCATTTGATCTTCTTCTGGCATGTCGTAGTGAGCATTGGAAGTAAATGTAGGTGCTCTCTGTCCAGATTTTCTACCCAATAAACTAAATTCTGACATCAGCGCCTTGTCTCCATCAATTTCTGGGACATTGTCTGGTTCATGTCCCTTTTCAATTAAATACTCTGTATATGAGGACGTCTCATTGTTTAATTGCGTGTGAGTGTAACCTGTGCCGTGAGAATCTTCACTTGATTTCCAAACATTGAAACCATGCTGTCGTTCGATGTCATTACCTAGGTGCCACTTCCCCATGTATCCTTTGTAGTATTCGTCAGATATCATTTCCGATATCACCTTTACTTCGGCAGGAAGATTGATCATGTTAACTATTGGTCCAGCAGTGTGTGGATACAATCCTGACATGATCGTTGCTCTCGCAGGAGTACATACTGGTTGAGCTACATAGGCGTTTTGAAATATGAAACTTTCCTCGGAAAGTTGGTTCAAATGAGGTACCTGCATATAATCAGCACCGTAAGCAGCCATCGTGTCATAGCGTTGTTGGTCGCTAAACATGAATACTATATTTGGTTTTCTATCTGCCATTTCAGTCTCCTAAAAGATTTTCCTGATTTTTTGTTTCAAATTGAATTTAGTTATTGTCTGCCTCGTAGTCTTGGATCCATTATGTCTCTTACAGCATCTCCCACAAGATTTAGTCCTAACACTGTTACTGATATAAAAATTCCAGGCCATATTGCCAAATGAGGTCCGAGGTCGAACCGAGACTGTGCTCCATTAAGCATATTCCCCCAAGTTGGTACTGGAGGAGCTATCCCAAGTCCTAAAAAGCTTAATTGGGCCTCTGCAACTATAGCTCCAGCTATTCCAACTGCAACCAAAACTACCGCCACAGGCAAAGTGTTTGGTAATAAGTGTATAAATATTACTCGTAGATCTGATGATCCAATCGCTCTTTGAGCGTCTATGAATTGAGCGCCTCTTAACCCCAATACGTGAGACCTAACAACTCTTATACTGCCAATCATGCTGAACAAAGCCAAAGCAAGTAACACTACAGTTATTGTGAACCCAAAAGAGGCGGTCACAGTCATTAATATCACAAGACCAGGCAGTATCAAGAGAGTATCTGTGAGTCTTTGAAGTAATAAATCTGTCCACTTCCCATAATAGGCACTAACTATCCCAAGCAAGGATCCAATGGCTACGCCTACAATGGGTGAAACAAAACCGACCAAAAGAGATATCCTCCCACCATACAAAAGACGGGTGAATTGATCTCTGCCCACATTATCTGAGCCAAGTAGCATTAGGCTGCCGTCCATCGCATTACCCATGGGTTTGGTGTATCGGCTGCTAACAAATGATTCGTAATCATAGGGTGTCAAGAATGGAGCAAATACTGCACCCATTAGTACGACAAAAACCACAAATGCACCGACAGATCCTGCTGGATTTTGCCGAATCATTCGCCGGGATTTTCTGGCGAATCTGGATTTCTTACTGGACTCAATTTGTAGTGTCATATTCTCTATTGGTAGGTTTTTTAGTCATACTCAACCCTTGGATCTAACACCTTATAGGAAAGGTCAATTAAAAGTATCCATATCATCATAAAAACTCCGATTGATAGAACTAATCCTAGAACCATGCCAGGATCACGAGCAATCACTGAATCCACCATCAGTAACCCGATTCCAGGCAAATTAAATACTGTTTCCAGGACTACGGCGCCATCTATTAGTGATGCAAATAGCATCCCCAACATTGTTACCACCGGTAATAATGCATTCCTGAGAGCGTGACCAATAATTACTGACCTTGGCTGTAACCCTTTCGCCCATGCAGTTCTCACATAATCTTCTGAGAGCACTTCTAGCATCATAGACCTGACCATACGACTTATCACTGCTGCAGATCTAAATCCGAGTATCAAGGATGGAAACAGATACCTTTGGAATGCCTCAATGGGATTGTCAAATATACTGGAATGCATGACCGGGGCCATCCAGCCAAAAACTCTTGATAGTACAAGTAGTATTATTATTCCTAACCAGAAGGCTGGAACCGCCATTCCTGCTGCACTGATTGTTCGAACAATCTGGTCAAACCAGCTCCCTCTGAAAAGAGCTGAAAATACCCCTGCAGGTAATGCGAGGATAATGGCAATCAACACCCCGAAAATGGCTAAAGTGAGAGTTGTTTCTATTTTTGGCTGTATCACTTCCCATACCGGCTTGCTGAAATAATATGAATATCCCAAATCTCCGGTAGCAGTCTGGGCTAGCCATTTTCCATATTGAACAATCAGAGGTTCTGTTAACCCTAAATCTTCCCTAAATTTTTGCAATGTTTTCGGATCAACTGCGTTTTCTTCTCCAGCAAGGAGGGCAGAGGCAACATCTCCAGGGATCGATTGAACCATGAAAAACAAAATAGTTCCGAGCAAAAGTAGAGTTGGAGGCAATAGGAGTAGTCTTCTGAGTATGTATTGACGCATATCCTTTACCTAGAAGCACTCATGGCTGCTGATTAAAATAGTAAGTTTATCTGTGCAGATTAGTATCTACTTACTTAAAAAAACCTCAATCCTGACGCCGGACCACTCTAGTTAAACAGTGTCGGCGTCAGAACTAAGATCTATTATTACAGGCTAATTATTTATCTAGCCAAGCATCCACAAATCTAGATTGAATAAATTTGGCGGTTGCTATGGCATCAACGTTTCTAACATAGTCCTGCTTGACCTGAAATTCATCTGGCCTTCGAACAGGTACTTTAGGCATCCACTCGTCCCACATTATTGTGTCCATTTGGGCTGTAAGTGCCTTTTCTTCCTCAGAACCCAGCGTTGCCATATCGAGTTGGTCTAGAAGTTCTGACCATCTGGCTGGCGGGGTTGCTTGGTAAAGTTCAAAACCAGCACCTGGTCGGTATACCTGGTTGATTATTTCAACCGGGCTCTTGCTAGCTACGGCCTGTCCAAAGAAGAACAGAGTTGTGTCACCAGCATATGCCTTCTCTCGTGCAGAAGTCACTTCACTAGTGACTATTTTTACGTCAACGCCTAGATTTTTCATCTGTTGCTGAACAATGGTGGCTATTGGATCATCTGGGTTGTCAGTGTCAAACTCTACTTCAGTGAACCCTTTTGCTTCAAATGTGGCTTTTGCCTCAGCTTCGTTAGCTTCCCTTTGAGCGGGATCAACGCATTTTAGACCAGCAACATTTTCGTAATTAGGATCGGCTGTTCCAAAGAAGCTGATTTGCCTAAATTCCATAGGTACAACTCCAGGCGTGCTGGATAATTCCGCGATAGCGTGTGTGTTAAGTCCACATGCAAAGGCTTTCCTCAGATCTAAGTCATCAAATGGAGCCTTCGTGGTATTCATGGATATTCCCTGGAAACCTGGGCTATCCCACCTAGTTATGACTATGGATGGCCGCTTATCCTTAATCGGGAAGGATTTGGATGGCGTCAACGATGTGTAATAGTCAATTTGACCCGTTACAAGTGCTGCTGCTGAAAGGTCGTTGTTGGCGAAAGCTATTCCAGTTATTCCGTCCAGATATGGAAAAGGACTTCCGTCTGGGGCATTTTGGAAATAATCAGGATTTGCCACTGATACTATGTTGTTTCCTTCGGAAAAACTGTCTACTTTGAAAGGCCCTGTGCCAATAACTTGCTCTCCAGAACTTAAAACCCCTCCGGTTTTCGAAAGTACATGTTCTGGATGGATTATGTGCCACGAGTCAGCCATAGCAGGAAGAATCCTACTTGTTGGTTTTGTGTGAGTTACTTTCAGCGTGTTGTCGCCAACTTTTTCCATGCTATCTACTAAAAGTAGACCTGCGATTCTAGGTTGTGCTACACCTTCTGGTGGGTTTTGCCACCTGTTAATGGTATATATAACGTCATCAACACTGAAGTTTTCCCCATCGTGCCATTTCACCCCTTCATTAAAAACAAACGTCGATCCCATTAGATCATCTGTCAAAGTCCATTCTTTAGCCAGGTCAGGAGTTACAGTTAGCCCATCTCGAGGAGAAAACTGAAGTACGCCGCTGTAGTGTCGGTTGAGACCTTGGGTCGATGACCAGTGAGATCGGGTGGTCATATCCCATCTCTGGAACCATTTCTGGGTGTTAATCTTCATCACTCCGCCCCGCTTGCCACCTTCGAACTCGGTGACAGTTTTAGCAACGGTTTCCTTTGGTTTAGCAGAAACTTTTTTTGCTGCAGCTACTTCTGCAGAAGGAGCTGCTGCTGCTGCTGCTGCAGCAGCTGGTTGAGCAGGAGCGGAGGGAACATATCCTGAGCTAGTTCCTGCCTGAGCAGGAGCCGCTGCCGCTGGTTGCGCCGCTGCTGCGGCATCAGAGGAGCTGCAGGCTACCAATCCTATGACCAGCAAGGCCATCATGCTGATGGTTATTACGCTACTAATTCTAAACTTCATTATTGAATCCTCCATATTTTACTGCTTC
>CAYMZR010000106.1:0-5717 GCA_964394975.1 uncultured Dehalococcoidia bacterium
ACCGCTCCCGATATAAGGGTTATTACTAAACAAGATCGCTCCGTCTATCACTTTGTCGAGCTGGATTTTGACCACGTAGGGGATGGAATAAGAAACATGAAAAGCCTCCACCCAGTACTCAATAATTTAAATAGCGGTGATGAACATACTAGATCGTTCATGGCAGGGTACGCATCTCACTTGATTTTAGACGAAACGTGGATCACTACTATGTTTCGTCCATTCTTTTCAGACACGTCACTTTTTGGAAATAAAAACCAAGGTTTAATTATGGACCGAGCGCTTCAAATGTACTTAGACAAATCCCATTGGAAAACATTAGGCCAAAATTTACCTCGCATTGAATCATGTGAAATAGATATAGCAGTGGCATTCCTAAAAAATGAGCCTATTGAGGATTGGAGAAATTGGATATCCACATTGCTTAACAGAAAGTTTTCATGGGATAGATTGGAATTCATGGCCTCCAGAATCGCAAAAGGGGACAATGCTCACCCAGCCATAGGCCTCGCAAAAGATTTTGTATCTGATCCTGACGGAGGTATATTCGACATACTTGAAAAACTTCCTGATGGAATCTTAGAGGAATTTTCAAGTGAAAGCTTAAGAAATATTAACACGGCCCTCACCGAGTTCACCCGATGAAAAAGGTAATTGGATTGGAGCAATCAATAAACGTTTTAAGTAGGAACAGAGGTATTGACGTGGAAGGTAATGCAGGGTCGATATCTAGATTTTCTCAAGACTTATTTGGTGAGGAAATGACCTTGCTGGAGTACGTGAATCAGATACTTGCAAAGGTTAAAGCTGAGGGAGATCAAGGTATTTATGATCTTTCTCTAAAAATAGATGGCGAAAAGTTGGAACGGATAACAATAGATAAAACGGACCTAAAAAAAGCATACGACTACATACCTTCATCTCTAAGGGAGGCTCTAGAGTTTTCAGCATCTCGAATAAACAAATTTCATGAAAGCTCTATTCAAGGTGATTGGCACAACGATTTAGAAGGCTATGGCCAGAAATTTGTACCTGTAGATTCAGCGGCAGCCTACATCCCAGGTGGAACTGCAAAGTACCCCTCAACTGTTTTAATGACTGCTATACCCGCCAAGGTATCCGGCGTGGAAGACATAGCGATAACCTCACCGATGCCAAATAATCAATTGAATTACTCTTCTGTTCTGGCTGCGGCATATATTGCAAATGTTGACAAAGTTTATTCTCTCGGGGGCGCTCAGGCTATCGCAGCATTGGCATATGGCACCGAATCAGTCTCCAAAGTAGATTTTATATGCGGACCAGGTAACATATATGTAACCTTGGCCAAGAAATTAGTTTACGGAGACGTAGGAATAGATGGACTTTATGGCCCAACAGAGACAGTTGTAATAGCTGATGCCCATGCCAACCCGACGTTGTGCGCAGCTGATTTGATAGCACAGGCGGAACATGATCCCTTGGCACGCGCTGTTTTGATAACTGACGACCGCAGAATGGCTGAAGCAATACAAAATGAAATTGAAGTGCGAATTTCCACAATAGACAGGTCTGCAATCGCCAAAGAATCTATAGAAAATCAAGGTATTATATGCGTTGTAAGCAACCTTGATGAGGCATTCACATTATCCAATGCTTTCGCTCCTGAGCATGTTTCCTTAGCTATAGAAAACCCGAAAAACTTTATTTCACGCATAACGAATGCAGGTATGATTTTTACTGGAGAGTTGTCGCATGAAGTGCTTGGTGACTATGGAGCAGGACCAAGCCATGTGATGCCCACTGCAGGTACGGCACGGTTCAGTTCCGGACTCGGTACACATAGTTTCCTGAAAGTTATGCCCGTGGTCTCCATAGACTCTAATAATTCATATGAGTTAGGGAATGCAGCCTCTTTAATTGCCCGGGAGGAAGGTTTAACCGGACATGCTGAAGCAGCGGAAATAAGATTCGAGCTCAACTAGTCCTATAATATCTTTCTAATACAACCTCTGAGATAAAGGCTTTGCATATGGGAAAAATAGATATTGAAAAAATCATCAGACCTCATCTTGTGAACGTCAAAACGTATGACGCAATGGAGGCCCCCGAAACATTAGCGAAAAAGAGCGGTATCCCAGAATCAGAAATAGTGAAGTTGAATGGAAATGAAAACCCCTATGGTGGTTCTAAAAAGGCCTTAGATGCCGTTGCAAATACTCCACTTCATATCTATCCAGACCCAAGCCAGATCAATATGAGGATGGCTTTATCAGAATATACAGGAATATCTCCTGAAAATATCGTGGTAGGCTCAGGAGCTGATGAGTTAATAGACTTGATTTTTAGATTGTTTATATCTGAAGGAGACAAGATTCTGGACTGCGAGCCTACCTTTGGAATGTATAGTTTTTGCGCTAGGATTGCGGGAGGAAAAATCAATTTAGTTCAACGAAACGATAACTTCGACATTGACGTAAATTCAGTAGTAGATGCTATAGATGAAGTCACCAAAATTATTTTCGTCACCTCACCAAACAATCCTACGGGGAACATAGCCACTGAATCTCAAGTATCTGACCTGTTGGCAACCGGAGTATTAGTAGTAGTTGACGAAGCATATTACGAGTTTTCTGGGCAAACTGTGCAACACCTAGTATCCCAAAATGAAAATCTGATTGTCCTCAGAACGATGAGCAAATGGGCTGGGTTAGCCGGACTGAGAGTGGGATATGGCATCATGCATGAAAAATTGGCGAAATATTTTATGGATGTTAAACCGCCATACAATGTCAATATCGCGGCAGAGGCTGCTCTGATAGCATCTCTTAACGACGTAAATTACCTACTAGGAAACGTCGAAAAAATAATTGTAGAAAGAGAAAGGATGTTTGAACTTCTAAATGGTCTTCCAAGGGTAAAAGCCTGGCCTTCACATGGCAATTACTTAATGTGTGAATTCGAGAAAAATGAGGCAGAAAGGATATATGTAGAACTAGCTGCAAAGGGTATATTCGTTAGGAACTTTAATTCCCCGAGACTGAGGAACTGCTTTAGAATCGCTATTGGAACTTCCTCAGACACTGACAAATTAATAACTGCCATGAAGGTGATAGTTTAACGGGACAGGAAAAATGAGTAGAACATCTGAAACTACTAGGAAGACTGCAGAAACGGATATATCCATCAAAGTTAATTTAGATGGTTCTGGTGATTACAAAATCGAAACGGGTAATGGAATGTTTGATCACCTATTGGCTCAAATTTCCAGACACGGGTTAATAGATCTTGAAATATCTGCCGAAGGGGACAGTCATGTTGGTTGGCACCATCTAGTTGAAGACACAGCAATAGTATTAGGCAAATCTTTTAAAGAGGCGGTAGGAGAAGGCCGTGGAATTGTTAGAATGGGACACACTTTCGTACCTTTAGACGAAGCCCTCGTTTTAACCGTCATAGATTACAGCGGGAGAGGATACTCGATAATAGATTCCCCACTGACGGAAAGTGATTTGGGTGATCTACCTTCAGACCTGATAAGACATTTTATGGAAACTTTTGCACGGGAGGGAGGCTTTAATCTTCATCTTACTGTAATGGCAGGTATGAACAATCATCACATCGCCGAAGCGTCATTTAAAAGCATTGCAAGATCTCTCAGGGCAGCGCTCAGCTTTGACCCACGGCAAGGGGAAAGTATATCAAGCACCAAGGGTACGATCAGCGACTAATCACCATCATTGGAATTCAAACCTATATTCTTCTATAACAGTATTGGCTAACAACTGTTCACACATATTTGAGACAGCCGATTTAGCCTCTTCTTTCGACGGTTTGTCTATATCTAAGGTTATGTATTTTCCAACACGAACATTTTTTACTGAATCGAATCCGAGTTGAGATAAAGCTCCAGATACAGTAGCACCTTGAGGATCACTCACTGTTGACTTTAGGCTCACATATATATTTGCAGTAAATATCATGGATTAATTGGAGAACCTCTCAGGGGCATTAGGGGAACTTTCGTGAGCTTTTATGAAATCATTAATTCGATTCTTATCGAACTCATCAAAAGCGTCAAGGAAAGTCCAGGCTGTGAGAGCAATTGAAGTCGGCATTCCTGGATATGGTGACATTAGCACCTTCAAATTGAACTCTCTGGCTCTATTAACAATATCAGCTAAACTATCAGTCAATTGTTTACAGGAATCACTGGCCGGATCGGCGCAATTGTAAGCTATGGATATCCCTCCATGCTCTAAATTATGAATCCTTTTCTCTTCAGGTATGTATTCTGTATGAATGCCCCAGGAGACGGGCGCCAGCGGCTGAGGATAATGCCACCCAGACGCAGCGGGTACAGTTCTGTATGGTGGGTGTTCAGTTCCTTCCTCAATATGATCCCTTCCGTCCGATTCAACTTGTTTTCCTGGCCCATCTGGGGCTTTATCAGAAGATCCACCTAAGTCACCAAGCATCGGCAAAATTAACCCCAATATGAGCAATATAGCGACTCCACCAACTGCAGCTCCTATCAATATCCTTGTAAATTTTCTCCGATTCTGTCTTCTATCTCTCCTAGCAGCCCTTGCCTGGGTCGGAGTGAGTCTATTTTTAGAATTTTGAGTAGTCATATTATTTTAAAACACCACATTCGGATTTTTATCTTAATTTAGTACCTGTAAGTTTATCGAAAGCTTCCCGGTATCGAATACTAGTTTTACTAACAATTTCCTGGGGTAATTCAGGAGCGGGAGGTTCTCGATCCCATCCTTGAGCCCCCAACCAATCTCGCACAAATTGTTTGTCATAATTTGGTTGTGTTTTACCAGGAGAATAAAGAGTCCTATCCCAAAACCTGCTTGAATCCGGAGTTAAAAGTTCATCAATCAAAGACAATTTACCATCAATAAACCCGAATTCCATTTTTGTATCCGCAATAATTATATTATTCTTCAAAGCATATTGGTGGGCAAAGTTATACACTTCCAAAGTTATCCTCTCTAGAGTGTTGGTCAATGCCTCGCCAACCATGTCTTTCATAACATCTACAGAAATGTTCTCGTCATGCCCTGTGTCAGCCTTTGTCGCAGGTGTAAAAATCGGTTTTCCGAATCTATCTCCTTCTTTTAATCCTCGGGGCATATTCACTTCAGCAATTTTTCCCGTGTCCCTATATTCTTGCAGTGCGGAACCTGTTATGTAGCCTCGTGCCACACATTCGATATCAATCCGTTCAGCTTTCCTAACCACCATTGATCGCCTTCTCACATTGTCAGGAATATCTAATATGTCCGTATCCATCGCAAAACTGATTAGGTGATTGGGAACAATGTTACTCGTTAAGGCAAACCAAAATACCGACATCTGATTCAGTATGGAACCTTTACCTGGGATAGCATTTGGCATCACAACATCATAGGCAGATATTCTGTCAGTCGACACCATAAGCAAAGTTTCTTCGTCTATAGTATGGGTATCCCGAACCTTCCCTCTGTGTAGTAAATCAGCAAGATTTGATTCTAGCAAGATGTCTGAATTATCCATAGCCATGACTACTTGAGCGAAGCCTTTTCAAAAATATCATCCACGTATTTGGTGTAATGGGAATAGTCAAAAAGCTCAGATAATTCCTGACCAGACACAATATCTGTAACCCGACCATCGTTGGATATTAGTTCCCTGAAGTCCAACCCCTCATCCCAAGTTTTCATAGAATTTTCTTGTACTATTTTGTA
>CAYMZR010000107.1:0-5463 GCA_964394975.1 uncultured Dehalococcoidia bacterium
CCAAAGGGTGCGATGGTTACAATCGACGCCGGTGTTGCTCCCGGACTTGCATATGACAGAGTTTTTTTTGAGGAGCCTAGAACAATGTTCAATTACGCTGGCCAGGGTGCGTTGGGTATGGGATTCAGTGTGGGCCTTGGGACAAAACTCGGAAGACCAGACAGGACGGCAGTAAGTCTTCATGGTGATGGAGGTTTTCTTTATACATGTGGGGAGTTAAACACAGCTGTCAGACACAATATTCCCTCCGTCAGTATTGTTTTGAACAACAGTTGCATGGGTGCTGAGAAATCTCAACAAAAAGCCTTGCATAATGAGAAATATGTGGGGGTTGATTTGGAAAATCCAAGATTCGATAAATTAGCTGAAGTATTTGGGGCAAAGGGTTACTATGCTGAACATCCATCAGAGATAGCGGATACAGTTGCTGAAGCCGTGAAAAGTAACGCTCCTGCAGTAATTGAAATTCCGGTTCAGGAATATTTCCCTCCTTCTGCACCTACCCCCCGCTAGAAATAGTCGTTTATTGTAAAAAGGAGAACAGCGTGCCAAAACCTACAAAAATTGAAAAACTGGAAACATTTCTTTGGGATAGATGGTTGCTGTTGAAGATACATTGTGAGGACGGGACTGTTGGCATCGGCGAAGGAGGAGTGCATGGTTGGCAGCGACCCACGAAAACAATGATAGAAACTATGGAACCCTATCTGCTAGGCCAAGACCCTCACAAAATTGAACATCATTATCAGTGGCTCTATCGATCTTCCCATTTTATGGGATCGGTGGTTCAAGGTGCCTTGTCAGCCATAGATATAGCGTTATGGGACATAAAAGGAAAGAGATTAGGTGTTCCAATTTATGACCTTATGGGTGGCAAAACCAGGGATAGTGTTCGCTGTTACATGCATGTTGGATCAGGGGAAGGTGGTAGTGCAGAAGATTTGGCCAATGATGCTTTAAGTGCAGTTAAGAAGGGTTATACAGCTGTAAGGTTTTCACCTTTCCCATCTGATTACTATATGCACAAGTCGTATAGTGAATGGGCAGATGAAGCAGTTACTAGGGTCGGTGCGGTTCGTGAAATGGTCGGACCTGACGTCGATGTATGTGTTGAAATACATCGCCAGATGAATCCTGCGGAAAGCATTTCCTTAGGTAGGAGGTTGGAGCAATTTAACCCATTTTTTTATGAAGATCCGATGCTTCCTGATAGCCCAAAGATAATGGGTGAAATAGCTGCTAAATGTAATATTCCTATTGCAACCGGAGAAAGATTCACAACAATTTTTGAGTATCAGCAGCTTTTGGAATCCAACGCTGTTTCATACGTTCGTCCAGATCTTTGCCTGTGTGGCGGACTCAGCGGATCGAAAAAAGTCGCTGCCATGGCTGAAGCTAACCACGTAAAAGTTATTCCCCACAATCCCTTGTCTCCAGTAAGTACTGCGACTTGTGTTCAGTTGGATGCCTGCATTCCAAATTTCGCCCTGCAAGAATATACAGGTGAAGATCAGCCCCCCAAGAGCGAACTTTTTGTGGAATCACTGGAGATGATAGATGGGTACCTCAAAGTACCTGAAGGACCAGGTCTGGGAATTGAAATAAACGAAGAGGCCTTATCGATGCCAGAAAATCCTAAGGTTTTGGACACTCCTATTGGCTTTGATGGTTCGGTACAAGATAGATAGGGTTATTGGTACGTTATATTAACTTTGATTGAAATAAACAACGTCATCAGCAAAAGGCTTGTCGCTGTCTTTGATCATGCCAATTTGACCTCTGCCCATAACTGAATTTTTCCTACCGTCTACACTAGGATCAGTATATTTGTCATACCAACTCTCGAGCTGTTCTAATAATTTTTCATTAATCTCTTGATGAACGTCTGATCCAAATAAATTGATTTCTTCATCGGGATCATTTTCTAGATCATATAGCTCATTGTCCCCAAATTGGTACCTGTGGACGTATTTCCATTTATGTGTCCGAATCATTCTAGTTGGTCCGTATTCGTCAAGAACATAGACGGGTTTATCTGACCCGAAATCTCTTCCTTCCAGCAAATTAACAAAACTTCTGCCTGGAAGATTTTGTGTATTTTTTTGCTCTAGGCCTACATAGTCCAATAGGGTAGGACTGAAATCGTATTGGCTTAATAGTTCTGTGCAGGCTACATTTTGAGGAACATGACCAGGTCTTGAAACAAGGGTTGGAATTTTAACAGCGGTATCATACATGTTAGGTGGATATGTTCCGTTACCTTTTCCCCAAATACCGTGATGCCCCATATTCATTCCGTTATCAGCAGTGAATATGATGAGAGTGTTGTCTCTGAGATCGTTTTCTTCTAGCCAGTCTATTATGCGTCCTATATTTCTATCCATTTCTTCTATGGCAGTGAAATAACCGCTTAAGGCAATCTTCCTACCTTCCTCGTCGCTACCAATAGTGGCAGCTCCCGACTCTTTGTCTAGTTGGTTCTGGTGTATCGGAAGATCAGGTGTAGATTCCAATCGGCTGTCGTTGTAAAAACCGTCAAATTTTTCCTGTGGATGGTTTTCACGAGTCCAGGGTGCATGAGGAGCCGTGTAATGAACGTTAAGAGAGAAAGGAGATTCAGAATCTATTTGTTTTTCAAGAAACGCAAGGGCATTATCAGTAATTATGTCCGTTACATATTCAGCTGGTCGGTAAAGTTCTCCGTTTTCAATCATAGGTGGCTCGTAGTAAGGACCTCCGCCAGAAGCATGAACATTCCAGTAGTCAAAACCGAATTGCGGTAACCGAGCGTTCCCGAGGTGCCATTTTCCACTTAATCCGCAGCTGTAACCGTTTTCTGACAATTGTTCTATATAGGAGGTTCGACCCTCCATATACGTTATTTCGGTTCCGTCTGTGTTAATAAATTTGGAGTTTCCTTTTCTTAAAAAGTCTTGAACTCCATGTTGAGAAGGAATCTCACCGGTTAATATTGAAGCGCGAGCTGGGGAACATACAGGAGAAGCGCAGAAAAAATTTTCAAATTTTATTCCCGTCTCAGCTAGGCGATCCAGATTTGGTGTGGACAGTTCACTGTTACCTGCACACCCCATCGCCCAGGACCCTTGGTCGTCGCTCAATATGAATAATATGTTTGGTCTATCAGTGTTCCGGTTTGCCATTTAATAACTCTCTTTTATGTATACAGTGGCTTCCTTGTCAGATGATTCGTACATTGCCAGGGCGACTTCCAACACTTGAGATGAAAAATCTATATCCATGTCTAATGATTTGTTTTCTGTGATCGCATCTATGAATGCCCGTGCGGCTCCCTTAAATCCCTCAATCCAATCGGCAGGGACACTGTATGAGATGGTTTCGTCACCTTTAACCAATATAACCGGAGGCATGTCTAGCAGTTCGCCTGTACATCTCGTGACCCAGATTGTGCCTTTCGGGCCTATAATCTCGAAAAATTCATCAGCACTGTAATATTTCCCCTTAATGGGCATTTCATTTGCAGAAGAATAATCAATGGTTATTAAACAATCTTTGTCTTTTACTTTCATCACAGCGGCACTTGGAGTATCAGCAAGAAAATCGTCGGTCCTTGTTACCATGCTTGTTACTTTTTCAACGCCTCCCACCCAAGATATAGCCGTAGCGTATTTGTGCCAACCATCGTCATAAAGCATTCCGCCGGGGTTTTTTGAAGGGTCTCTTCTCCATACGTACGCATCTTTTTCAGGTCTGATTTTCGTTTCCATACCAAATCCCCTGATGGTTCTGATTCTTACTAGAGAAGGGGTTCCAATGGCACCATTCTCTATAAGTTCCTTCGCCTTTGTTATAGGGGGATAATAAAGAAAGTTTTCAGTCACTCTAAAGATTTTTTCATTATTTTCAACAGCTTTGCGAATCTGTTTTGCCTCATCCATAGAGGTTGCTATAGGCTTTTGACACGATACATGTTTTCCTGCATTGAGACCGGAAATAATCTGCGATGCATGTAGATGGGTTGGTGATAAAAGTTCAACTGCATCTACGGCCTCATCGGCTAGAACACTGTCGTAGTTAGTATAAATACGAGGGTTTATTTCCCACTCTTTTGCCTTTGCAATTGCTCTATCTTCATTAACGTCACATAAGGCGACTATCTCGCAATTTGGATGTTCCAAATACCCGGGCACATTGAGTTGAGAAATAGTTCCGCAACCGACTATAGCTATTCCGACTTTAGACATAACACCCACCTTTCATTTGGTTGGATTATTTTTTACTCTTTGTGCCATATTACTATTTATAGCAGCAGCATTTAAATTTAACTAAGGTGGCGAAGTATGGTTTTCGTAAACAAAGAGGCTGACGGATTTTTGAATCAAACCCAAATAGCCGTTATTAGTACTGTAGGGGCCGATTATCGTCCGCATTCCGTCCCAATATGGTACGAATGGGATGGTAAATGTGCCTTTATGTTTACGGGCATTAATACATTGAAATGGAAAAATTTATCTCATAATCCATACGCTAGTTTATGCGTAGATTTCAGGGAACCTCCATACAAATCAGTGGTCATACATGGAAAAGTTGAAGAAATAAAAATACCACTTCAGGATTTTGTAAAAAAATTGGCGATTCGATATTACGGGGAAGAGGAGGGTAGGGAATTTGCCTATCTATACCCGGATGATACAAAAGACGTCGTGATATTTAAACTAATACCAGACAAAATTGTTGAGGAGCTGTAAAGGGCGCCATAAAATCTTCTCAACATCTCTCATAGAAGCACTTTCCTTGGATCTTCTCATAGCTGCAATATACACGGACCGATTCGGGAAAGCAGCTACTGAAATAAATTTTAAATCTGGGATAGGAAGTACTTCATCCAAATGTGATGTGTATAGTTTCCACTGTTGGTGTTTGCCGGACCACCCTGTGCACTCTATCTCTCTAGTGCGTCTGCAAAATGTCGAAAATGCTCTTTACTGGAGCGGTAGGATGAGCCATTACCCCGGGTTCTGTGCTGAACAGTGGTGGCTACTTATTGAGACCCTATTCCCTGACCTTTCAGCCCAGTGATCAGTATTAAGTGAATACTATTTCAGAGTCGACCATTTTTTTTATTTGATCGGCAGAATAGCCAATTTCTCTGAGGATATTTTCAGAGTCTGCCCCTGGAATTGTCCCAAGGTTTCGGACCGCCCCTGGAGTATCTGTAAGCTTTGAACCAAACCCTACTTGAGTTACGACTGTACCATCCACGTTACCTGCTTCAATGAACATATTTCTAGCTTTCATGTGTGGATCATCTAGAACCTCATTGAACTCATAGACAGGTGCTGCCGCCACGTCCTCGGCTTCCCGGAATATATCCCACCATTCATCTCTTTTTTTTGTTCTAAACGTTGCTTCTAACTCACGCATTATCAATTGGTATTCATGCTCATTGTGCTGGCTGCTGGCAAATTGTTCCAAATTTAGTGT
>CAYMZR010000108.1:0-5218 GCA_964394975.1 uncultured Dehalococcoidia bacterium
TTCAAAAAATTGCTTCTGAAGTAAGAACACCTAAAATAGCATCGCTAGCACGGTGTTATATTGATGATGTAGATAAGGCTTGGGAAGGTGTGAAGGGTGCTGCCCGACCTCGTATACACGTTTTTATTAGTAGTTCCGATATACAAATAATGAATCAACTTCGTAAGAACCCAGAAGAAGTGTTAGATACCGCTGTAGCATCGGTTGAGAGGGCGAAAACTTATTGCGATGATGTGGAGTTTTCTCCAATGGATGCAACTCGGACTGATCCCGAATACTTGTATAAAATGCTTGAGGCAGTCATTGATGCAGGAGCCACAACTGTCAATATAGCGGATACCGTTGGCTATATAATTCCGTCTGAATTTGCGGAGAGAATAGAAGGCATTAAAAAGAATGTGCCTAACATTGATAAGGCGGTTTTGAGTGTTCATTGCCATAATGATCTAGGTCTCTCTGTTGCGAATAGTCTGGCTGCGGTCAGGGTGGGAGTTAGACAAGTGGAAGGATGCATTAATGGGCTCGGGGAGAGAGCCGGAAATGCTTCACTTGAAGAAATTATCATGGCTATAGAGACCAGAAATGACCTATTTGATGTATCCACTAACATAGACACTACCCAGATTTACAGGACTAGTAGGTTGGTTAGCGATATTACAGGCTTTCCTGTCCAACCAAATAAAGCAATAGTAGGGGCCAATGCATTTCGACATGCTTCCGGAATTCATCAAGATGGGGTGTTGAAAGATAGCAGTACCTACGAAATTATGGATCCTAAATCCATCGGATGGCCTAGTAACTCATTTGTTTTGGGCAAACTGAGTGGGAGAGCTGGGTTGAGAGCCCGTTTAGAGGAGCTAGGGTTTCAGTTAGGACAAGATGAACTGAATGAAGTTTTTGAATCCTTTAAGGTTTTGGCCGATAGGAAGAGAGAGGTCACGGATCAGGATCTGGAAACACTTCTTTCGGATAGTAGACGAACTGCTGATGTGCCGACCATTTATGATTTGCAACATGTGCAGGTATCAACTGGTGATCATGGGGTACCAACTGCCACAGTAAAAATTAAAAATGCTGATGGTAAAGAGTTCACCGACGCTGCTACGGGCACCGGTCCGGTGGATGCGGTATATATGGCAATCAATAGGGTTATAGGGGTAGAAAATAAACTCACAGAATTCCGGGTGGATTCCGTCACGGAAGGTATTGATGCGATTGGGGACGTCACTATCAGGATTGAGTTACAGGGTGACGCTTTTGTTGGGCGCGGTAGTGATACTGACATAATAGTTGCTAGTGCCAAGGCCTATATGAATGCCCTCAACCGCGCTTTGGCTGCAAATCCCAATCTGGGATGATTTTGCCTAAATATGGATCAATCTGAAAGTTGTTAATGGAGGGTTAAATGGTAGCTAAAACCATGTTTGACAAGATATGGGATGCCCATTTGGTCAAGGAAGTCGAAGGGCAACCTTCCCTTTTGTATATAGATCTTCACCTAGTTCATGAGGTTACCTCCCCGCAAGCCTTTGATGGTCTGAGGATGGCTGGACGTCCAGTTAGAAGACCAGACTTAACAGTTGCGGTTGCTGACCATAACACCCCGACTTGGGACCTCTCACTCCCCATAACGGATCCTATAGCAAAGCAACAACTGGATGCCTTAGATAAAAATTGTGAAGATTTTGGAGTAACTCTTCATGACAGGTTTAGTCCGTTGCAGGGGATAGTTCATGTTATTGGTCCGGAACAGGGCCATACTCAACCAGGGAAGACTATTGTTTGTGGAGACAGTCACACTTCCACGCATGGAGCTTTTGGTGCGTTTGCGATAGGGATTGGCACTTCAGAGGTTGAACATGTTCTGGCGACTCAAACACTTAGGCAATTCAAACCCAAAACAATGGAAGTCAGAGTGGATGGTCCCTTACCTGCTGGTGTCTCCTCTAAAGATGTTGTTTTGAGCATAATAAGGGAAATAGGTACGGCTGGTGCAACAGGTCATGTCATTGAGTATACGGGAGAAGGGATAACTTCACTTTCCATGGAAGGTCGCATGACCGTATGTAACATGAGTATTGAAGCGGGTGCACGGGCCGGTATGGTAGCACCTGACCGGGTTACTTTTGACTACATGAAAGGAAGAGCTAACGTTCCGCAGGGCGAAGATTTTGAAAAAGCAATCAATGAATGGAAGCATCTTGCAACGGATAACGGTGCTGAATACGATAAGGTAATTATTATCAAATCTGAGGATTTGGAACCTCATGTTAGCTGGGGTACTAATCCTGGAATGGTCCTTCCAGTATCTTCTCGCATTCCCAATCCAGAAGACTACTTTGATGAGGGAGAAAAAGAATCAGTAGAAAGGGCATTGACTTATATGGATCTTGAACCAGGTACTAGGATTCAAGATATCCCAGTAGATAGGATTTTTATAGGTTCATGTACGAACTCCAGAATTGAAGATCTTAGAGCTGCTGCGAGGGTGGCTGAAGGTAAAAAGGTTAGCGATAGGGTATATGCAATGGTGGTTCCTGGGTCGAATGCCATAAAGCGCCAAGCCGAAGAAGAGGGGATTGATTCGATTTTAAAAGACGCAGGATTCGATTGGAGAGAGGCAGGTTGCTCGATGTGTCTTGGAATGAATCCGGACATATTAGAGCCCGGAGAAAGATGTGCGTCTACCTCCAATAGAAACTTTGAAGGGAGACAGGGCAGGGGAGGTAGGACCCATCTTGTGAGTCCAGAGATGGCTGCTGCAGCTGCGATAGCCGGACATTTTGTAGACATTCGTGAATGGCAGATCAAGGAATAAAATAAAATGGAACCTTTTGTATCCCTGAACGCAAAATTAGCACCACTCAATAGGGTTAATGTCGATACTGATCAAATAATTCCTAAACAATTTTTAAAACGGGTCGAAAGGACGGGATTCGGTCAGTTTTTGTTTAATGACTGGAGATTGAATTCTGACGGTTCAGAGAACCCAGAATTTATACTTAATCAACCGGGATACAGTGAAGCAGAAATATTAGTGAGTGGCAGGAATTTCGGGTCTGGTTCATCCAGAGAACATGCTCCTTGGGCCTTACAGGATTATGGATTTAAATGCATAATAGCTCCTAGTTTTGGAGATATCTTTTTCAGTAATTGTTTTCAGAATGGGGTGTTACCTGTGGTTTTACCGGAAGATGTGGTAGCTGAAATTATTCAGAACTCTGAAAAAGATCCAGAATATAGAATCAACATTGATTTGGAATCCCAGAGAGTCTGGGACGAGAATGAAGAGGTTGTTGCTGAATTCACTATCGAACCTTTTAGGCGACACTGTATGTTGAATGGTCTTGATGATATAGGGCTTACACTTGAAGATGAGAGCAATATTAGTGATTTTGAATCCGGACGCTCATCACAAGGTGGGGTTTTAAGTATCTAATTTACTCTGGTATTCTCAGGTAAAACTATCTCAAACCTTTGATTTTATCTGTGATTGAATGTTGTAGGAAATTCAATTCTCTAGAAATTCTGTTTCTAAAATGTGAGCTGTACTCACCAATGTCTTTAAACTTTTTGTAACGCTCTCTGAGTCTCTTTCTTTTGGAACTGTGTTGTATCTCAAACAACTGTTGTAGTAATGCCCTTTTGAGCAGTCTAGCAGCTTCATGGTGGTCAGTGTGGGCACCCCCTTCAGGTTCCGTCACAATCAAATCCACAATTCCAAGGGATTGACAATCTGAGGCCGTAAGCTTGAGCGTTTCCGCAGCCTCGTTAGCTCGACTTTCATCTCTGTATATTAGGCTAGCAGCTTCTTCTGGGGATAAGGCTGAGAAGATCGCATTTTCGAGCATTATCACCCTGTCAGCTATGCCCATGGAAAGTGCTCCTCCACTTCCACCTTCGCCAATGACTACTGCAATTGTTGGGGAATCTTGACTGGCAAATAAAGACATGGTTGTTGCTATCGAATGTGCAAGGCCTCTGGTTTCAGCTTGCAAAGTGATATTGGCCCCAGGGGTATCAATCAGCGAAATTATTGGCAAGTTAAATTTTTTGGCGATTCTTATGGCTCTTTGTGATTTTCGGAATCCTTCTGGCATTATCCGCAACGTTTCACCAGATACAGGATCTTTAAATCTGTTTTGACCAATCACAACTATGGTTTGGCCACCAATTTGCCCAATTCCGCAACTTATTGCAGGATCGTCAGAATATTGTTTGTCCCCATGAATTTCCAGAAAATTATCCAACATTCGAGCCATGAAATCTAAAGATGTTGGACGAGAGTTGTGGCGTGCTAGTTGAACCGAATGCCACGCCATATTTTTGGCAGGCGCTATAGCTATATCACCACTTTTATTCATTCTGTTTAAGGTGAATTCACGCTGCAAAAGATCTAGTATGACAGAAACGATTTCTCGTATCTCTGTTCGTGGCGCTATAGCATCAATCAAACCATGTTTTAAATGTGACTCCGAAGTTTGTTGGTCGTATTCAATTTTAGAATTTTCTTTTTGGGTTACTCCAAGTGGGTTGTACCCCAATATGGCACCTGGTTCGCCAATTGTGATATCAGCCAAATTACCGAAGCTTGCAAAGGCCTGCCCTGTGGATGGGTTTGAGAAAATAGATATGAACGGTAAGCCTTTTTCGTTGTGTTTATTAATAGCAATCGTTGTTTTCGCCATCTGCATAAGTGACAAAACGCCTTCATGTATTCTAGATCCCCCTCCAGATATGACCGAAACAATAGGCAATTTATTTTTTGTCGCATTTTCTATGGCTAGGGATATTTTTTGACCGGCAGCACAACCCATGGACCCTCCCATGAACCCGAAATCAAACGCTATTATCATGCACCGCACACCATCAATCGAACACATACCGGTCAATACGGCCTCTGTTAGTCCTGTCCGCTTTTGATCTTTATAAAAAGTCTCTTTGTAGAGAGCTGAAGGAGTGAATGAAATAGGATCGACAGATATGAGATTCCTGTTAATTTCTTTGAAAGATTGGAAATCCACAAGTGATTCAATTCTGTCTTTGGCACCCATACTGTAATGAAAGCCACAGGTATCGCATACCTTGTATTTCTTGTACATGTCAGAGTTAAGCAGATCCGTAGTACACATCAGGCAATATTTATTCTCATCCTGAATTACTTGATCAGAATCATTTCTGTTGAGTAATCTGGACATCATACTGGAGAAGTTACTAA
>CAYMZR010000109.1:0-5182 GCA_964394975.1 uncultured Dehalococcoidia bacterium
CCACAAAAAAAAGATCCAGGTCCTGACGGGTCACTTGGACTTTATGGGTTTAATGTAATCGACTTTCGTCCCCTATTGAGAGCTGCTCTTTGTAACTTGGTAGCGTGGGTGGAGGAAGGAAAAGATCCGCCAGAAAGCAAAGTACCCAGGCTAGATGATGCTACTGCTAGTACTATTTCGGAGGTTTTGGATATTTTTGACAAGTCAATTGGGCTTAAGACACCGGATTTTCGGAAAATGTGGCGGCTTCGGGAAATAGACATTGGTCCGGAAGAGGAAAAAGGTATAGCTGATTACCCAGTCAAAGAAGGTAGAGACTACCCCAGCTATGTATCCTCAGTAGATGTAGATGGAAATGAAATCGCTGGCATTCAAATGCCCGATGTATCAGTTCCGCTGGGAACCCATACAGGTTGGAACCCGAGAGACCCAATCACAGGTTCCCCGGATCAGATTATTTCTATGGTAGGATTCACAAATTTTTTTGGATCGCTAGGCAAATTTCCAAGGCAAAATGACTTGAGAAAATCCAACACCGATCGGTACGATTCAAAAGAAAGGTATTTGAAAATGGTAGTAGAGGCTGCTCAAGAATTAGTGGAGAAGAGATACCTTCTCCAGGAAGACGTCACTGTTGTCTTAAATAAATGTAGCCAGCAGTACGACGAAGCTATTTTGAAGGGCAATCAGATATAGCCAGCTAAACCGGTTTTGGTGGTCTCTTGTTTTTAACTTAAGGAAACTCCGGTTGCATCCGTGTATATGCTATAAATTGAACGACTTGCAGTAATAAATAAACGATTTCTCTTCTGGCCTCCAAAGGTAAGATTGGATGGGACCTCAGGCAGGTAAATTCTTCCAATTAATTCTGATCCAACATTGTATACAGCTATTGAGTTGGTTCCTCTTTGTGCTGATGCCCATAAATTACCATCAGTGTCACATCGGATACCATCTGTAGAATCGTCACCAGTTTCCACAAAAATTTTTCCACCAGTTAATTCAGTACCGTTGTTTGCTACCTGGTAGATATAAATAGCGCGAGGTTCTTTTGAACCCGAGTCAGCAATGTAAAGGGATTCAAAATCTGGCGAGAAACAAAGCCCATTTGGCCGAGACAGTCCAGTTGCTTTTACTTCAGTTGTTCCTGAGATGGGGTCTATTCGATATATGGCGGTAGGCAATTCAGGCTCTGCACGATCACCTTCATAATTATTTAAAATGCCATACCCGGGATCTGTGAACCATATCGCGCCATCTTTATGAATGGCTACGTCGTTAGGGGCATTTAATTTTAAATTTCTAAAAGAATCCGCAAGGACAGTTACTGAGCCATCAAATTCGGTCCTAGTGATTCTTCTTGCTAAATGTTCACAAGTTATAAGTCTGCCAGAGTTGTCTCTGGCGTTACCATTGGCGTTATTTGAAGGATATCGATATTCGCTAACGACCCCAGTTTCTTCGGTCCATCTTAAGATTTTATTGTTTGGTATGTCGCTGAATAGTAGATATCTACCATCTCCAAACCATGCGGGCCCTTCTGTCCACCTGCAGCCCGTATGTAATCTTTCCATTCCCGCATTTCCTAAAATATATCGGTTGAAACTCTCGTCTATAATTTCTATAGATGGTTCTGGGTATGGAGTAGTATCTTTTCCCCAATTTCTTGCGGTATTATTGATGTTCATGAAATTAAATTCCCTAAGTTGTAATCACCTGTTGGGCCATGTGCTATAAAAAATTTGGTTGAGGTTCATCTCAAATTGTTCCAACACAACGTCATTTTATCTAAATGACTGGCCCTATCAAGACTGAGGAAAATACTGGTAGCGATATTTTGAATAAAAGTAATATACAAACTTCAAAAATCTATTATGGTTGGCTCGTTCTTGCAGTCTGTTTCTTTATTGTTATGTGCTCGTCGGGAGTTCGGTCTAGTATGGGTGTTTTTATTACCCCCATGGAAGCTGATATGCAGTGGGATCGGAATGATATCACTAGAGTACTTTCGCTAGGTATATTTGTAGGGGCTTTGTCCTTTTTAATAATGGGATATGTATATGATAGATATGGTGGGCGATTGGTAATATCTGCCGCGTTGGCAATGCTAGGTATATCAGTGGTCTTACTTAGCAGAGTTAACTCTATTCCGGCTTTCATTTTCACCTATGGAATACTTGGAAGCTTTGCAACTAGTGGAGTTTCTTTTGTAACCATCCATTCTCTGTTGGCAAAATGGTTCTATAGGCGTAGGGGGCTGGCTATGAGCTTGTCTGCTGCAGGCGGCTCTTTCGGTCCATTTATTTTCTCACCATTTTGCGCATTCTTAATAGAGACTTTTGATTGGCGAACCGCCTTCTTGTTTGTATCGGCGTTGGTTTTATTTATAGGAGTACCACTGGCGGCTTTTCTCTTGAGAGATGATCCATTGGGTCAGATCCCTGATTTCGAATTGGGTGATTCAAAAAATCAAAATAATAAAGAAGATGGCAAAGGCAATTATGAAATGCGTGGGCCACTATTTACTAACCAGTGGAAAGAAGCTGTATCGACTGCACCTATTTGGCAGTTGTCTGCCGCTTATCTTGTATGTGGCATTACTACTAACATTATTTCTATACATTTTGTTCCTTTCGCAGTAGATCAGGGAGTTCCTATAATGACGGCTTCCTTTATTTTTGCGATTATGATGCTTTTAAATTCAGTAGGAGTAATGAGCGCAGGATTCCTATCTCTAAAATTCCAACAGCACAAAGTCCTTGGCTCTACTTATGCCCTTAGGGGGATGGCATACTTGGTTTTGCTTACCATCGGTGGCACAACTGGTATGTGGGCATTTGCGTTAATAGCTGGGATGTCTTGGATAGCAACTGCCTCAGTGACTTCTTCACTGGTAGCAGACATATATGGAGCAAAAAATTTGGGTACACTCAATGGTATGTCTAATATGGTTCATCAAATTGGAGGGGCTTTATCTGTTCTGGTTGCGGGGGAACTACAGGCCTTAACTGGTTCTTATGAGATACCTTTCGCCATTGCTGGAGTCACCTTGGTCTTTGCAAGCATTATGTCTTTCAGTGTTAAAGAAAAGCAATATTCTTATAGATACTCCAGGGTACCTACTCCAGTTTCTTAATTCATAAACTATCTTTCCAAGAAATGTAGTCGGATCTTCCTCGTTCTTTGAATCTTGGATTACTGAATCTGCTCATAAATTCTTCTAGGGTTTGAACGACTTGTTCATTTGAATTAGCATCGTAGTGAACCCAGTTGATCAAATGTTCTTCCGACCGGAAGAAATTCATATTTGCTCAATTCCTACCTGCTGTATCACCATCTCCCAAAAATCCGAATCCGTAAACTGATACACCTACCACCCCATCAGAAGGATCCGATTGGACTATTTCTCCATCTTTTATGGTTACCACTATGGGTTCGTTACAATCTAAGCAAACACTATCAATTTGAACTAATTTACCTGGAAATAACCAGCAAACTGCTAGGGATTCAAAAGCTCATTGTCCCCACCATTTGCTTTCACCTTCTACGGTGATGCGGTAGTGAGTTGGAACGTTGTTGAAAGGTGCAAAACTGCCGATTGTATCTGTACCTGGAACCAACCAGTATCCCGCCATTTTGCCAGGCCCCATGAGGTCGTTAAGAGATCTTCTAGCCGCTTCAACTGACATTTGTAATTCGGAGGCTATCTCAGTGTAATGAGGAGCTACTCCGGTGGCCACAATAACTTTCATTATGTGTGAATATAGCCTGTCTAGTATTTTTACCTCGGTCATAAATATTCACCTTCCATGATAATTAATGGAGCGAAAAAGATATTTTTGCTTCAAAGAATAACAACAGGTTAATTTGTTAGCAAAATGAGGTCAATGTTGTTTACTGCGAAAGTATAATTACTGTGCCATTTTGGGCTTAGAGGAGATTTTCACATCAAATTAACAGGACAACGCACGATTTTTTATGGTTGGATTGTGGTCGGTGTTATGGCTGTAGCCAGTGCTGTAAGTATGGGCATGGGTTCACTCAATTTTGGCTTATACATAAAACCAATGGGAGAACAATTGGGTATAGGTCGAGCATCATTCGGTTGGGCCTCGACTTTTAGAAGTATAGCCAGCGCAGCCACTAGCCCAGTTATAGGTAGATTGCTAGACTCCTATGGTGCCAGATGGATACTTGCAGGTTCAACAATAATCACAGGTCTATGTATGGTTGGCATTGCCTATACAAGTGAGGCGTGGCAACTTATTGTTTTATTTTCAGTGATGGGGCTGGTTGGCATGAGCGGTCCAGGAGCCCTCGCTACTTCAGTTCCTCCTTCTAAGTGGTTTGTCAGAAATAGAGGGAAAGCTCTTGCCGTTACCGCTGTTGGAATTTCATTAGGTGCGTTAATTTTTGTGCCTCTTACACAAATTCTTATAGACAAATATAGCTGGAGTTCCTCATGGATTATATTGGCGGTAGTCGGAATAGTGGTGGTTGTTCCTTTGTCTATTATTTTTGTAAGAAGACAGCCTGAAGACATGGGATTACTACCTGATGGAGACCTTCAAATCGACAGACCTAACATGGAAGATTTGAATGATGAATTTTCATGGACTCTCAAACAGGCGGTGAAGACTAGAAGCATGTGGTTTTTAACCGTAGCTTTTTCTATTTTATCTCTTGGAATATTAACTTTAGCTTTGCACAGAATTCCTGCCTTTATGGATAGAGGGCTGGATCCTACATTGGTTTCTCTAGCTACTGCTTTTGATGCAGTTTGCGCTGGAGCAGGCAGTTTTGCAGGAGGGATGCTGGTAAGACGATTACAGCCTAAAATAATCGGAGCTTCTGCTTTTCTAATGTTGGCGCTGGCTAGTGTGATGTCCATATACGCATATGGATTCTGGTTGATGTTTTGGTCGATGGCCCTCTTTGGGTTAGGGATTGGCATCAATTCCTTTACTCAAAATTATATTTGGGCCGATTATTTTGGTAGAGGCAACCTAGGTGGTATACGAGGATTTGTTATGCCTATCACCTTGTTTATGGGGTCATTTGGGGCTCCCGCAGCAGGATATGTTCTAGATATAACAGGCTCATACGATCCTGCATGGTGGGCTGGAGTTGGATTGATGCTATTGGGAGCTTTGGTATTTATTTTGGCAGATAAACCTGATCA
>CAYMZR010000110.1:0-5173 GCA_964394975.1 uncultured Dehalococcoidia bacterium
GTTTCTACCACATAGACGGTACGATGTTGGGGTCTACCTCCAAGTGAGAACACAAGTTTCACTCCTGCTTTTGCTGCGCCTTCTCTAGTAATTCTTTTATCTGGGGAATCAGTTACGATGGGGCAATTTTCTGCCGTGTGGTCAACGGTTACGTGAAATAGCATAATCTTCCTCCAATTTATCGATGGCCTAAACCACTGACTGAAATAAACACGTGAGGTATATTACCGGAAAACAAAAATTTAATCTGGAGGACTCCTATGGCAAAACCTTTAATGGATTTTGGGTACAACCCCCCTTGTGGAGAACGTGGTTATGAAATAATCACACCGAGAAACTATATGTATGATCTCCACCGGGCCCTTGATGTGGCTTCTCAGAATTTCAGTTCTATATGGTCCTCTGATCACTTGAATTACCAGTCAGAATTCAGAGTAGAATGTTGGACAATGCTTACCTGGATGGCCGCTAGATACCCAGGGCCTATGCTGGGCACAGTCGTAATGTGTAATTCTTTCAGAAACCCATCTCTGCTGGCTAAAATGTCCGCCAGCTTGCAGGAAATGAGTATTGGTCGCTTAATACTCGGGTACGGTGCTGGTTGGTATGAAGAAGAATACAGAGCATATGGGTTTGACTATCCCGCTGCTGGTGTAAGAGTGGATATGTTTGAAGAAGGAGTACAAATCATTAAGAAAATGTGGGTAGATAGCCCAGCAACTTTCGATGGTAAGTACTACCGAGTTGAAAACGTTTATTGTGAACCACGCCCACAACCACAGCCAATTCTAATGCTAGGTGGCGGTGGAGAAAAAAGAACATTGAAGGTGGTAGCCCAGTACGCTGATTGGTGGAATGATGTAATGAGACCAGTTCCCGATTTAGCCCGAAAATTAGATGTACTCCAACAGCATTGTAAAGCCCTGGGAAGAGACTATAACACCATAAGAAAGACACTGGCACCCAGGTTTTTTATAGATAAGGATCATAAAAAAGCATTAAGGTTGGCAGAGGGAAAAAACAGTGCTGGCCAGGTGATTGCAGGCGACCCCGCGGCAGTGTGTGATCAGCTATTCGAATTAGCGGAAATGGGGTTTGATATGGTGATTACTACTTTCCCCAAATTTCAGGAACTAGACGATATGAAACTATTTGTCGACAGCGTAATTCCTCAATTTTGCTAAATAATATACTTTGCTCAGAAAATAAATAACGAAAGAGGTGGTTCAACTATGGCAAACCCAAAAGTTTTGGTTACAGGAGCAAGTGGTTTAATCGGCGGATTGGTTCTCCAAAACCTGTCGCAAAATTATGATTTCAGTGCCTTGAATCGACGGAAAGTTGACAGTATTCCGCACAGGCAGGCAGATATATCAGACCTTGAACAAATTCTTCCAGCATTTCAAGGTATTGACTCGGTATTACACCTATCTGCTTACTTGACCAACGTTAATGATTGGGAGAATACAAATAAAGTAAACATAAACGGCACATACAATGTTTTCGAAGCAGCTAGAAGGAATAAGGTCTCTAGGATTGTTTTTGCAAGTTCCGGTAGCACGATGCTCGGGTATGAACTTGACTATCCATACGGTGATATCGCACGGGGAGAGCAGGGCAATATACCTGAAAACTGGGATTTAGTGGACTACAAGGACCCCGTGAGGCCTGACAGTTTGTACGGGGTCAGTAAAATTTTTGGAGAAACCTTGGGTAGATATTTTTCGGATTATTATGGAATCTCTGTGATCAATATCAGATTAGGTGCGGTTTTGGATACAGATAAGCCAAAACTGGTTCGCCACTATCCCGGATACCTAAGTCACGCCGATTGTGTAAACATCATAGACTTGTGCCTGAGTGCTCCGGCTTCAATAAAATTTGAAACCTTTGACGCAATTTCAGATAACAAGTTGAAATGGAGAGACACATCTCTTGCCACAAACCTTCTTGGCTGGAACCCTGTTGGAAAATCAGAGCAATTCAAATTGTGATTGGGAATCGTACTGTTTGGGGCGGATAAATAGGGTACGCACGAAGATATACCAGACACTACCGTAACGCTTTCTCTTCACACTCAACCTGAATAGCAATAGCTATTTTATTGCAACAAATTTTGCTAAATGGCTTTCCTTTCTAGGTCCTTCAAAATCGCATTCGCCGCGTTGTGCCCTGGCGCCCCAGTGACTTCTCCCATCGGGTGTGTTCCTGCGCCACACATATAAAAATTGTCAATGGACGTTCTATATGGTTGGCGCTGCGATAAAAGCTGGCTCGGTATCATGTCCAGGTGCCTGATATTCCCATCGGTCATGCCTACTCTGCTTTCAATATCTTCGGGAGTTTGTACGGTCCAATCGACCAAGCTGTTGCGGAAATTGGGTGCATACTGAGATATGACATCGATTATTTGCTCTCCAACGTTCTGCCTCTCGTCTTCCCATGTTGAATCCTTCAAAGTGGGGGGCTCGAAGAGAACCCAATTAGACATGACATGCCCTTTTCCTTTTACCAAGTTGGGTTCAACGGTGGAAGGGATCTGAATGTTCATTACCGGGCAAGTCGATACTTTTCCATTGGTGGCATCTCTCCAACTCTGCTTGTGATATTCCAGTGACGGCATTATCTTGATATTTATGATCGAGTTTGCATCGTAACTTGATCCGAGATATCGGGTCAGATCAGGTAATTCATTCATAGCAGCAAGGAATTTGACACACCCTGCTGTTGTTTTCCAAGTATCAATTCGTTTGATAGTGTCTTGGTCTAATTCTTCGGTCTGGAACATGGTTTTGAAAGTGCGCTTCGGATCAGCATTGGAGGCTACAATAAAACTGCGAATTTCTTCTCCTGTAGCCAATCTAACCCCTTTGGCTGACCCTCCTTCCACAATTACTTTTTCCACTGAAGCCCTTGTTCGGATTTCGACGCCATTAGATTTCGCTGAATCTTCAATTGCTTCACTGATATTCCCCATGCTCATCTTAGGAATTCCGCGGTCACTGTCTCTACTAAAACGGGTGCACGCAAATAGGGCGGCACCAAGCATACTACCTGGTGACTCGGGATCACATTCTACGTTTGAATCCATGACGTAGGCTTTAATACGGTCATCTTGGAAGTGGTCTTCTATAAGGTCAATGTAACTCCAAGTGAGTAACTTTTCTAAGACAGTTTCTCTTGATGTACCTTTAACGGTTTGCATCAAGTCTGCGATCGTGGGAGGCTCTGTCAGGAAGTACGGGTAAAGGATGCTTGCCGCCTCATCCCAGAAGGAGTCCCATTGAAAATAGGCTTGAGCATCTTTTTCGTTAAACGAGCTAAGTTGCTTTGCGAGACTGAATTTATCAGTATTCCCTGGGCCTCCTATAAATGTACCATCAGGGAATAGATGAATCCTTCTCGAAGAATCAAATTCTTTTCTACTATAGGCAAAGTCGAGGCCATGCTTGCGCAATTCGAGATCATCCACGACTTTTCCTTGCAGAACGTGAGAAACATATGAACACATCGGCCCCATGAATCCAGGAGAAAATTCATCAGTCGTTACTGCTCCGCCCACTCGGTCGAGACGTTCTAGAACCAAGACGTCCAATCCTTCTTTCGCCAAGTAAGTTGCTGTCACAAGACCATTGTGCCCAGCCCCTATGATTATTGCGTCATACTCAGTATTTTCCATTCGGAATTATTCCTTCGTTACTTCTTATTCTCTTGAAAGTACTCAGCAAAAATATTGCTGCAATCTAGATAGTTCTATGTTAACTATATTGCCCTTTGAGGGTATCTTAACTTCATTGTAATTGATGATACTAATAGAAGAAATCGGGAGGCCAGGTTATCTTTTATTAGCCAATAGCAGTGGGCTGGTGCGTCAACAGCAAAAACAGGAATACTTGTCTAACCCTCCTGATTCCATCTGGATTGGTCTTGGGGCTTTACTCAAAGAACAAGCCTATTCGGCCCGCTGAAAGAACAAAGGAAGTCCAAAAGAACAGGGTAGGCATGTGAAAAAGTTGTGCCCAGAACGGGACTCCAACCCTCATTCTCTTATCGAGAGGCGGATCTTAAGCCCACCTAAACAGGTTCTGTGAAAACCACATCAGCAGGCCTCAATACTGCAAACTCTTGCTTAAATACACCTATATCGCTTAATTCGATTTATGATAAATTCAGAGAATAGTTCTTGAGTCAACAAAATGGAGATATACATATGGCAGACACATTTGGAACTGGTGACTATCAATACGAACTTGTAGAAGGCTGGGGACAGTGGCCTATTGACGGAGTTGCATCTGATGTCGCAACCACCTCAAATGGAAATGTCTACGTTGCTGTTCGTACATCCTATTCAGGGCTATACACAAGAGAAGGAGACAATCCCAATGCTGGAGTTATTGTCGTTTTCGACAAGGATGGAAACTTACTGTCTCAATGGGGCGAAGAATACTTTGCCACCCCTCATGGATTATGGATTAGTCCTGACAACGAAATATTCCATGCAGATTCAGGAAATCACACTGTGACACGTTTTAACTCTAACGGAGAATTACTAATGTCAATGGGTGTTAAAGACCAACTTGGACCACAGGGGGAACCTTTCAGGTCCCCTACGAGGGCTGTTCAGTCAGCTAGCGGTGAAATATTTGTTTCGGACGGATACTGGCAAAACAGAGTTCACAAATTCACTAATAATGGTGACCTCATATGCTCGTGGGGAGAAGGAGAACCGGTATTCAACCAGGAAGCATGGGAACTATATAGGAAGGAAGACAACCCAAATGCAACTGGAAATCCCGGAACTGGTCCAGGAGAATTTAATCTACCTCATGATGTAACTGTAGATTCAAACAACAACGTTTATATTATGGATCGGGAAAATAATCGATGCCAAATTTTTGATACTAATGGAAATTTTGTTAATCAGTGGGAAGATGTTAGGGGTCCCAATGATGCGGTCATTGACGACAACGAAGTAATGCACATTGCAGAAGGAATAGGTTCTGTTTTGATAACTACCTTGGAAGGAGAGGTCATTGGACGCTGGGGGAGCCGGGGGGAAGACCCTGGAAACTTTAGAGGCTTCCCGCACGGTATCTGGATTGACAACCAGAGAGATATGTACATATCTGAGGTTGGAACAACAAAAGGATTGCAAAAATTCGCAAGAGTTTAA
>CAYMZR010000111.1:0-5136 GCA_964394975.1 uncultured Dehalococcoidia bacterium
AACCCCATTTATATTGAGCATCCTCGACTCCAGTTTGCCTAGATATAACCTTTTGAACAGCCATTCAAGACCTCTCCTTAAGCAATTTTCTCATTCAAACCTAATAGCCACTTTGGCTGCAGCCAATATACCTCCGTACTATGGAAAAATCCCATATTTTGTTGAGCTAATCAGTCAACAATACAAGATCAAATATAACATCTGCGGAATTAGGCAGTCAAAAACACATCTCAGGCACTAAACCTAAATGGAATTTCTAAGAGACACCGCGATATATATTCTACGCCAAACCCATTATTTGAACGACAACTTCCCTACTTCCAATCATTTCACCTTTCATGCCATCAAGTTCAACCATAAATATTCTTTGCCATTCGCCAAGTGACATTTTCCCTTCTATCACAGGTATAGTCTCGCTAGAACCAAGCATAAGATGTTGGCAATGAGAATGACCATTCGGACATTCATTCTCATGCATGTGTACTGTCCTGACATCAAAATCATTGTGTCTATACAGGGCATCTTTGGAAGAAAACTTTTCTAGCATTTCTTTGAAATCTTCAAGTAAAAGAGGTTCGTTTTCTTGTATTATGATGGCACAGGTTGTATGCCTAGAAAACACCACCACTATCCCATTCAAGATGCCCGATTCTTTCAAAAAATCGGCCACTTCATCTGTGATGTCAATAAATTCTGGCGACGATTTGGAAGGCACTTTCAAGTCGTATGTAAACACTTCCATCGCCGAGCGTGAAACGCTCATATGTCAATCCACCTCGCGGCGTAAATTCTTACGCAATATTATAGTCAGAGCCCATATTATAATCGATTGGAAATAACTCTACCTCAATAGTTTCGGGTTACCAGAAAATCTATTAATTCTTTAAATTCCGTATCTGACTTTTCACTAAAGCCTACACCCTTTATATTGGCACCTACCTGTAAGGCATAATTTTCTACAAGACCTTGGCAATAATCCATAGCTTTAGTGTCATCCAAAATATCCAAAACTCGAGCCGTTTCATTGTCATCCAGTGATTCTAATGAATACAGGTCAGAAATTTCCCTCTCATACAATCCAGACTTGGCTCCCCTAGCATGTATTATAGGCAAGGTATTTTTCTTCCTTCGTATATCCGCTCCCACTGGTTTGCCGGTGGCTTTGCTTTCTCCCCAAGTTCCTAAGATATCGTCCCGAATTTGGAACATGAACCCAAGAGCAGCACCAATATCCCTAAATAAATCTCCCTTTTCATCATTACCGGAACCTAGTAAGGCGCCCAAATGAACCGAAGACCTCAAAAGAGCCCCAGTCTTACGAGAAATCATTTCCATATATTGATCTACATTTATTCTGCTCCCTCCCTCGAAAGATATATCCATGTACTGCCCTTCAATCATCTGAAGACAAGCCTCTGCGACAATTGAAGAAGAATGGGAAATCAGTTTGATATCTTTGGATCCCAAACGCGACATGGATTTTTCCGCCAATACCCTCATAACATTCCCAGCTACCAATGCCTTTGGAACACCCCAGACACTCCACAAAGTGGGTCGATGGTGTCGCATTTCATCAAAATCTTGTATCTCATCGTGTATCAAAGAAAAATTATGTATCAGCTCAAGAGAAACAGCTGCGGGAATGGCTTTTTGAACATCTCCACCTAAGGCATCGCATGTAAAAAGACACAATGATGGCCTTATTCCTTTTCCTTTGTCCAAACTACACGGCTTCCCCGTAACGTCTGACCACCCCATGCAATACCTCAACATGTCATAAACAAAGGACGATCGATCCGAAACGGTGTTTCTTAAAGCCGGTTCCAAAATATCCTGGTACCGACTTAGAGCCATAGGAAGTTCTGGTTTTGATTCAACCGTATCACTCAAAATCTACTCTCATATAGGGCACCTACAAAAACCCTTACTAATTTACATCGCCTGCTGCAAAAATTTTCGTTTCATTACATTGAAACACCTAACAACTGCAGTTTACAGAATTTGTCGTCAACAAATGATCGAATATAGGCAGCTGATTGTGCGTTTTTTCACTTGCTAGCAAAAAGAACGTTGTGCTATATTTTCGCATGGAATTGTAGCGAACAAGTGGAGAATTTTTAATCTATCGCAACTATTACCAATTCTCATATGTAACGGTGTAAATCATGGCTGATCCAGCAGGTGAATATTTCACACAATACGGTGTAATTGCCATATTTGCAGCCCTTGCTGTTGTGGTCCCCACGAGCATGTTATTAATAGGATGGGCTCTATCCCTCCTAAAAGTCAGGCCAAACAAACCATCCTTCGTAAAAAACAGCATATACGAGTGTGGCTTTGAAACAATAACGGAAAGATGGAGTCAATTTAATTTTCGCTACTACAGTATTGCTTTACTTTTTGTAATATTTGATGTTGAAGTAGTTTTCTTATTTCCATGGGCAGCATCGTTCGGCACAATGTCAACAACGTTCGGCTTATTTGTATTAGCGGAAATGTCCGTATTCATTGGTATTTTAGTTTTGGGGTGGATGTACGCTTGGAAAAAAGGCTCTCTTGAGTGGAGTTAATTCGAACATGGTAAACACAAACAATACAGACAACTCTTTGATAATTCCCTTGCATGATAAAACTTGGGGTCTGGACCGAGAAGAGGGAAAATACGTAAACGAGCTAAAAGCAACCCATACTGAAGCGTTATCTGAACCTCTAATTGAAGTACCTGATGATATAAGCAGAAATATAGCTATAACTTCTGTTGACGCTCTAGTAAATTGGGGCCGCAAATCTGCAGTATGGCCTTTATCGTTCGGTCTTGCTTGTTGCGCTTTTGAAATGATGGCAAGTGCCATGTCAAGGTTTGACTTGTCTCGCTTTGGGATGGAAGTATTCAGGCCTTCCCCACGACAGGCAGACCTTATGATCATAGCCGGTACTGTTACATGGAAAATGGCACCCGCAATCGAAAGAGTCTACGAACAAATGGCTGATCCTAAATGGGTAATCTCTATGGGAGTGTGTGCGACAAGTGGTGGCCCTTATTATGGCTCATACAGTGTGGTTCCAGGCGTAAACCACATTATACCTGTTGACGTTTATGTACCAGGTTGCCCGCCAAGACCCGATGCTCTTTTGTATGGGATTATGCAGCTCCACGAAAAAATAAAACGATACTCCGTAACAAATAGAGGGTAACGTTGACTAAAATTATCAGTGGAGACGACATTTCCAAATCAATAGACAACGCGCTAAATGGCGCCGTCCTCTACTCGGACGAAACCGCAGCTTGGGTATCTTTGGAAAAAATACATGAGGTATGTGAAATCCTTAAAGATCCTGACGGATTGGATTATTCCTTCTTAACAGCGATTAGTGCGGTTGATTACATTGAGTATTTTGAAATTGTCTATCACTTGACCTCCCTCAGAAACAATCGATCGTGCGTGATAAAAGTCAAATGCAATGGAAGGGAAAACCCGTCCCTTGAATCGGTATCAGATATTTGGCAAGCAGCAGACCTTCAAGAAAGGGAAATTTGGGATTTGATGGGAATAGAGTTCAAAAACCATCCAAACCTCAAAAGAATACTACTTTGGGAAGGATTTGATGGACATCCTTTGCGAAAGGACTTTATAGGCTAACTCAATGTCAACCATACGAACCGAACCAGTAACAATTAATCTAGGACCACAACATCCTAGTACTCATGGAGTATTCAGACTTCGCGTAACTTTTGACGGTGAAGAGATCATCGATGTGGAACCAGTATTTGGTTACCTACACAGAGGAACTGAAAAACTAGCGGAATCCAGAAATTATGTTCAAATAGTGACTCTTACAGATCGCATGGATTATGTCGCAAGTATGTCCAATAATTTGGCCTACGTAAGAACTGTAGAGAAATTAGCGAACATTGATGTACCAGAAAGGGCCCAGTACATCCGGGTAATAAGCGTTGAACTACAAAGAATTGCTAGCCACCTAATGGCTACAGGATTTCTCTTAAACGACTTAGGAGCACTCGCCACCCCCTTAGTATATTGCTTTCGCGAAAGAGAACGAATACTAGATCTTTTTGAAATGCTTTGCGGGGCTAGAATAACATTGAGCTATATGAGGCCTGGTGGCGTATTTCAAGACACGCCAGATGAGTTCTGGAGATCCCTAAATACATTGATATCCGATTTCCCAAATTACTTGGATGAATTAGAAAGCCTTATCACAACCAATGAAATAGTCCTTGCCAGAACTATAGGCGTAGGGCTGCTGTCGGATACTCAGGCAGTAGATTCAGGTGTAACCGGGCCCGTTCTCAGGGCATCAAGTGTCAAATGGGACCTAAGGAAGGCTAATCCCTATGAGGTATATGACAGAGTTAAATTCGATGTCCCCATTGGAAATGCTGGAGACACCTATGACCGCTACTACGTCCGCCTTCAAGAAATGCGGGAAAGCATCAAAATCATATCTCAATGCATAGAAGAGATCGAACCTGGACCAGTTAGAACCGAAACACCCTTTTTTATTAGGCCTCCGATTGGCGAGACATACTCATCCGTTGAAGGACCAAAGGGAGAGCTTGGGTTTTACATGGTGAGCGACGGAGGAATTTCTCCCTACAGGTGTAAGGTAAGGGCTCCTTCATTCATTAATTTGACGCCTTTAAAAGATATGCTGACAGGCTGGAAAATGGGAGATTTGATAATCATACTCGGATCCCTTGACATAGTGCTCGGCGAGGTAGACAGATAATGACCTCTACACCGGCTTTTTTTATCAGCTTTGATAGCCTGAAGATTTTATTTGCCGATTTAATAGAATTACTCGGTTTCGGAGAATCTTTAGGGTGGTCAGCAGGTCTTCTGGCGGGAATATCTATTTCGTTCCTTATTATTAATGTGATGGTCATGGCAACTGCCTTCTACACATGGTTCGAGCGAAGAATGATCGGAAGATTCCAAGTCAGACGAGGTCCAAACAGAAACGGACCCTTTGGAATACTTCAGCCTTTTGCTGATGTACTTAAATTGATAATGAAGGAAGATACGATACCTGATGCGGCGGATAAACCTGTGTTTACATTAGCTCCTATAGCACTATTAGCGCCTACATTGATGATTATGATCGTTATTCCTT
>CAYMZR010000112.1:0-5014 GCA_964394975.1 uncultured Dehalococcoidia bacterium
CTATGAAAAGTGATTTCCTTATTGCTTTGACTCAATTGGCTGCCGAAAGAAATCTTCCCCGCGATAAAGTTATGGGTGCTATTGAGGCAGCTCTAGTATCCGCCTTTAAGAAAGATAGCGTCACTGAAGGTCACAACATCTCAGTAAGTCTTGATCCAGGTTCAGGAGATATTGAGGTAGATATTGTGAAGACAGTGGTCGACACGGTGGAGGACCCGTTACAAGAACTAACGAAGGAAGAGGCTCGAGCAAATTACAATCCAAAAGCCGACGTTGGAGATGTGATCAAAACTCAAAACATTCCAAACAGTGCTGGAAGGATAGCCGCTCAAACTGCAAAGCAGGTAGTACTACAAAGACTGAGAGAAGCTGAAAGGGAGATTGTCCTTGCTGAATACGAAGGCAGGGAAGGAGAGATCATCACAGTAACAATCCAAAGAATAGAGCCTAATAAAATCATTGTGGATACTGGCAGGACAGAAGCTATTCTGCCGGTGAGTCAACAAGTGTCCTCTGAACGGTATAGGCAAGGTTCAAAAATAAAAGTTTTACTTCAGGCAATTGACAAAGAATCGATTAGGGGACCTGAGCTAATCGTATCGAGGGCTGATGAAATTCTATTGCGCAGATTATTTGAACAAGAAGTTCCTGAAATTTACAACGGCGCTGTTGAAATAGTAGGAATAGCCCGAGAAAGCGGGTCCAGAAGTAAAGTAGCCGTTAGAGCCAAGCAGGATGGTGTAGATCCGGTAGGCTCGTGCGTAGGCTTAAGGGGTGTGAGAATTCAAAGTATAGTTAACGAACTTCAGGGAGAAAAAATAGATATTCTAGAATGGAACAAAGATCCTAATCGATACATTCAAAATGCCCTTAGTCCGTCAGAGGTTCTTAGAGTAGACGTAGATCAAGACAACAGTACGGCTGTAGCCATAGTCCCTAATCGACACCTATCTTTGGCCATCGGCAAAGAGGGTCAGAATGCAAGGTTAGCAGCAAAACTTTGTGGATGGGCAGTGGACATAAAAAGTGATATGGACGTCGACCTAGCCGCATTGGTAGACAAGGAACCTCCCACAAAACCAGAAGTTGCCGAAGCAACCCAGAAAGTAGTCGAAAAATCATTAACTGACGAAGAGCTCTATCAATTAATAGAAAGCAGCTTGACCACAGTAAATCCTATTACAGATGAGAAGAGGAAAGTTGTAGAAAAGACCGAATCTGACCAACAGTCTGATACCGTACAAAAGGACAGGGTGGATCAAGAACTTCAGGAAATTTTACAACCGGGTGTTGAAACAGAAAAAAACCTGGATGAAGACCCTTTGACTGCGGAAGAAGAATTACTGCTTCTTGAAATGGAAGAAGAGGAACAAGCTAAAAAGGACCAAACGACGGAAACCGCAGCATCCATATCAGAATTACCAGAAGATATATGGTCTGTCCACAGGGCTGGAGCGGGATCACCTCAAGCAGGGTCAATTAGATTTGCTGAAGATATAGATGAATTAAGAGGTCGTGTTACAGGACGAAGAGAAAAACGAGGCTCTGGAAGAAACCAAAGTACCAGAAAGGGCCCTGGAAGTACCAAGAAAAGACACTAAGCTTAAACTCCTCATTCTGGATTAAACTAAACTTCTTAAAGACTTAAACTCAAAAAATTATAGAAATACGAGTGATTCACAAAAATGAATGGATTTCGTCTGATGCAAAGGTAATGAATGAGCAGTGAAATAGATCAGATCGATAATGAAGATGACACTGTTGACACTGTCATAGATATACCAGCTGCCATTATGGTTAGTGACTTAGCAGACCAACTGGATGTTGGCGCTGTAGAAGTCGTAAAAGCTCTAATGAGAGGCGGCTATATGTTTTCGGTCAACGATGTAATAGAACATGAAATCGCTTCCGTCGTATGCCAATTGTTTGGGTTCAGAGCAGCATCGATTCCCGAATCTGGGCCAGAAGCCACCTCGATTACTATCGACAACAAAGATGAAGATCCTGAAAATCTGACGATCAGGCCTCCTATTGTCACAATTTTAGGACACGTTGACCATGGTAAGACCACCTTACTTGACAACATCAGAAAAACTAATGTTGTTGATGGGGAATCAGGAGGTATAACCCAACACATTGCTGCATACCAAATTAAACACAACCATAACTCAATAACCTTTTTTGACACTCCAGGACATGAGGCATTTACAGCCATGAGAGCTAGGGGTGCTCAAGTAACCGATATAGCGATATTGGTGGTGGCAGCAGACGATGGAATGATGCCACAAACTATTGAGGCAATAGACCATGTAAGGGCAGCAGATGTTCCCATTATCGTAGCAATAACGAAAAAAGATCTCCCCAATGCTGATCTAGAAAAAGTATATCGACAGCTATCGGAAAGAGATCTCCTGATAGAAGACTGGGGAGGTGATGTAATAGCAATACCACTCTCAGGAATAACAGGAGAAGGAGTTCCTGAACTATTGGAGAATATACAGTTAGTAGCAGAAATAAGCGAACTAAAGGCCAACCCAGGAAGGAATGCCATGGGAGTGGTTGTAGAGGCTCGAAAAGATAAAAGCAGAGGAAATATCGCCACCATATTAGTACAAACAGGAACTTTGAATCAGGGAGATATTTTAGTCATAGGTGGTACCTATGGAAAAATAAGAGCTATGTTCAATGACCAAGGAGATCGTATTCAATTGGCCCCACCGTCCACTCCAGTGGAAGTTATGGGCCTAAATGATGTTCCTGAAGCAGGATCGATTTTTGAAGTCACCGAAAATGACAAGTCTGCCAAAGCAATAACAGAAGAGTATGAAAGGCAAGCTAGAGCAGAAACAACTAAACTACAAGATGCTCATACTCGCAATGCGCCGGGAGAATTAAGACAAGTTGATTTGATCATTAAGACCGATGTCCAAGGAACAATTGAACCCGTGAAGGCAGCCTTAGAGAATCTCAACGACATCGACAGCAGAGTTAACATCATACATATTGCCAGCGGTGGAATTAGTGAGCGAGATGTTCTCTTAGCAGTGGCATCAGACGCCGTTGTCATTGGCTTCAGAACTCCTGCAGAAGCAGGAGCCGAGTCGCTGGCGAAACAAGAAGGTGTAGAAATAAGAGAATACGATGTTATTTACCATTTGGTAGAAGACGTGGATAAAGCTTTGGATGGGATGCTTGAACCTAAATATGAAGACGTCTACGTTGGACGAGCTTCCGTTAGAGCTATTTTCAATGTAGGAAGGCGGGTCAAAGTTGCGGGTATATTTGTTAATGATGGGAAAATAACCCGTGAAGCAAAGATACGAGTGATGAGGGAAGGGTCGGAAATATTCATGGGCCCAGTTTCCAGCCTCAAACACTTCAAAGACGACGTGAGAGAGGTTGCGAACGGATTCGAAGGTGGATTAAGTGTGGAAGGCTTCAATGAATTTGAAGAAGACGACATCTTGGAAGCATACAGTACAGAAACGGTCTAATTGCAAATAGAGCCCCTGTTAAACATATATTGGAGCAACTATGTACGACCGTATGGATGGTATTAATTCCCTGCTCAAAAGAGAGATCAGCGGAGTCATATCGTCGGAAGTAAAAGATCACAGGCTTGCAGAAATTGTATCAGTGGTGTCAGTCGCAACCTCCAAAAATTTGCAAAATACCACTGCGTACGTGACCGTATTTGGAACCACTAAAACCAAGAAAGATACTATCATTGGGCTCAATTCAGCATCTAGATTTATACAAAGAATACTCAGAAAAAATTTGGATCTAAAACATATCCCTAGCATCCGATTTGTTTTAGATGAATCGCTGGACGAAGCACACAAAATCACGAATATTATGGATTCGCTTTCAAAAGATCACCATGACGATAAATAGAATCTTCGATGTCTAAACACATTAGTGGAATAATAAATGTCCACAAACCGCCCGGAATAACTTCCATGGATATAATTCGACGCATCAGAAAAGCCGCGGGATTGAGACGAGTCGGACATAGCGGTACTTTGGACCCTTTAGCAAGTGGGGTCATGGTCGTGGCACTGGGGCCAGCGACAAGATTATTGGAATATATTACCGATGCCGACAAAACCTACAACGCTATAATCGAAATAGGAAAAACAACCGACACTTATGATGGAGAAGGTACCGTTATTGATGTCGTATCCGACCTATCTGTAGATGAATTTGATATACAATCAGCCATCCAGGCATTGAAAGGATATCAGTCACAAATACCCCCGATGCACAGCGCCATCAAAGTGAAGGGCGTAAAATTATACGAACTGGCAAGGAAAGGCATCTCAATAGATCGTGCTCCAAGACCAGTAGTTTTGTATGAAGCATCTATTTCCAATTTTGAATTGCCAGACCTCAAACTCCATATTAAATGCAGTAAAGGCTTCTATGTGCGAACATTTGCCCACGATCTCGGAATTCATTTGGCAACTGGAGCTTACCTCAAAAAGTTAGTCAGAACCTCCATAGGGGAATTCAACATAGTAGATTCTTCATGCCTAGATTTAGTGGAAGAAAAATTGACGGACAACCGATGGGAGACGGTGGTTCAAAATATGGAAACCGCTCTAGATCCTATACAGAAATTACATTTAACTGTTGATGAAACAGCAAAAGTGCAAAACGGAATCTCCATACCTGTCAAAACTCATACTAATTCAAAAACAAACAAACCAATTTCAATGGCTCTGCGAAACGATGGGAGCATGCTGGCTATCATGAGATTAAGTGAACAAGAATCAATATGGCATCCTGAAAAGGTATTTCACGATCAGATGCCAAATATTAATTGACGATAACCATTAACGATATATATAATTTTTGTTCGTGAAGGTGATATAGTGAACAGTTTTGCAATAGTAGAAACCGGCGGAAAACAATATAGGGTCCATGAAGGCGATACTATCCGTGTCGAGTCGTTAGACGGAGATGAGGGTGATACTGTCAGTTTAGATTTGGTAAAGCTGGTGTCCTTGAATGG
>CAYMZR010000113.1:0-4906 GCA_964394975.1 uncultured Dehalococcoidia bacterium
TTTTAATGGTGTTTTACACGGCTGTGAGCCTTTGGATAGTGGCCCAGCCAATTGTGGAATAGCTTTGATCTTGCTAAATTGTGATCATTAGAAATTCAGATCGTATTTTCGAAAGAGAGGACAGCATGTCTAATGAACCAGAAAACATTAAATCTTTTACTTGCCCCAAATGCTCAAATAGCTCATTTGAAACGGGTGAAATTCGGACAACAGGAGCAGGGCTTTCAAGATTTTTAGATCTTCAGAATCAAAAATTTGCCCACATAACATGTGACAGCTGCGGCTATACCGAGTTTTTTAAAAGAGGTGGGGGTCGGGCTGGGAACATACTTGATTTGTTTATGGGTGGGTAGAATTTTCTATAACTATAAAGGTTGGGAGAGAGATCATGGAAGGTAGGAAAATCACAATATTAGGGGGCGGGAACACCGCGTTTTCTGTAGCTGCACGATTATCTCATATGGGTAATTTTATATGCCTTCTCGAGCACCCGGATTTTGCAGAATCTATTTCAAATATATCAGCGACTAAAACAATAAATTTGGAAGGTGTTTTAGAAACCGGCCCAGCTTCAATAGAAAGAATAACGTTGGATCCATCTGAGGCCTTAAAATTCTCTGATTTGTTATTGTTAATTGTTCCTGCCTATGCTCATAAACCTTTTGCTGAATTCTGCGGCCCTTATCTTACTGACGATCACACTGTGGTGGTCATGCCAGGAACCTTGGGATCATTGGAATGGAAAGTATTGGCGTCTGAATTTGGGGCGAATAATATAACCGTTGCAGAAGTTGATACGGCTCCTTATGTTTGTAGAAAGACTTCTAGCAATAGTGCAGTTATATGGGGAGAAGTAACTGCTTTAGGATTGGGGGTCATCCCATCTTCAGAAACTTCCTCTGTGCAGGAGATGCTGCAGCCTCTTTTTCCTGGGGTTACAGCATATTCAGATTCTTTGGAATGTGGTTTATCTGCCATGAATCCTGTGGTTCACCCTGCTGGAGTTTTAATGAATGCCGGAAGAGTGGAATATTCCCGCGGAGAATTTTATTTTTATGAAGAGGGAGTTTCCAACTCTGTTGCAAAGGTAATCGAGGCTGTAGATGTTGAAAGAAGGGCGATTGGCACTGCTCTAGGGTATGAACTTGTCCCAGTAGCAGAAGGATTTCATGAAGCGGGATTCGGGCCTAGGGGTAAACTTTGGGAAGTCATAAATGGCAGCCATATGCTCACAAGACTAAAGGCGCCGGGTTCTTTGGATACTAGATGGTTATCAGAGGATATTCCTTTTGGAATATCCGCGTGGAGCAAAATTGGCAAACAATATGGCATTAGTTGCCCTGTGATGGATTCGTTTGTTCAAATTGGCAATATAGTCATGGAGGTCGATGGAAGTGAGGGAAGAGGTCTAAAAGATTTGGGAATTGAGAATTTATCTCTTACTGATTTGAAAAATTATCTTCTAACTGGAATCTAATAACGGCCATGCCACAAAATTTGATTCCTTGTCGAAGATTAGCAGCGACTGCCCTCAAAAATACTAGTTTGACCCTTAATTAGACTGAGCAGTATAATTCGGGCGCAGTTGTGGTTTGGATGGAGATGAGTTTGGTGTAAACACCGCAATTCCTGTGGAGTAAAGGTAATCAAACAGGACAGCCGGTCCAGCTTCCATACCGAGGTTAACCCCTTAATTTCGAAGGAATTTCCTTCGACAGGTGGCGACACCATGAAAGAAGCGTGTGGAATAGTCGGTGTTTATGCGAGAGAAGAAGATGTTGCTAGATCGGTCTTTTTTGGATTGTACGCACTTCAGCACCGAGGCCAGGAAAGCGCAGGGATATCGGCAAGTGATGGTTGGAGAATTCGGCTTCACACGGAAATGGGACTTGTTTCCCAGGCTTTTGAAGAGAATGATTTATCTCATTTGTCTGGCCATATAGGTATTGGGCATACCAGATACTCAACTACTGGTTCCAGTAATATTAATAATGCTCAACCGATACTCTGCAATGGGACCAGCATTGAAATCGCTCTTGCTCATAACGGTAATGTCATCAATGCCGTTGATCTCAGAGAGGAATTGCTGGATTGGGGTGTTCAATTCCAATCTTCGGCAGATTCAGAGATTATAGCCCACCTAATTGCCAACGCGCCTGCAGAAAATTGGTCTGAACGCATTGCGTACGCAATGCGTAGACTGCAGGGAGCGTATTCTTTAGTTATTATGACTAATAGGGAGGTTTTGGGAGTAAGGGACCCTCTAGGGGTAAGGCCTCTCTGTATAGGTAAGTTAAATTCGGGTTGGGTATTAGCCTCCGAATCATGCGCTCTGGATCATATTGGTGCCGAGTTTGTGAGGGAAGTTGAACCTGGAGAAGCTGTCTTAATTGATGATAATGGAATCACATCGATTTACCAAAAACCAAAAGATGGGGTTTTTGGAAGATGCGTATTTGAACAAATATATTTCGCTAGGCCAGATTCATTACTGAATGGGCAGTTGGTCTATAGTAATAGGTTGGCCATGGGAGCGCAGCTGTCGAAAGAATACCCAGTTGAAGCAGATTTGGTAATAGGTGTTCCTGATTCGGCGACCGCTTCAGCTGTCGGATATTCACAGGAATCAGGTATACCCTTTACAGAAGGTCTAGTGAAGAATCGCTATGTGGGGAGAACTTTTATATTGCCAGACCAGCGTCTTCGGGAACTTGGGGTTCGTAGAAAATTAAACTTACTTCCACAGATCCTTGAAGGAAAAAAAGTTGTAGTGGTTGATGACAGTATAGTAAGAGGAACTACCACTCCACACGTTGTTAATCTTTTGAGAAAAGGTGGCGCGAAAGAAGTACACGTTCGGATTTGCGCTCCTCCAATTGTTTCGCCCTGTCATTTTGGTGTAGATATGGCTACTAAGGCTGAGTTGATAGCAAGTACAAATTCTGTCGATGAGATACGAAAGTTTATTGGTGCTGATTCTTTAGGGTTTTTAAGTGAAGAAGGCTTACTGGAAGCAGTGTCTGGTAATCGAAGTGAGTACTGCATGGGATGTTTCACCGGCACATATCCAATACCAGTTCAACTCGAAATGGATAAATTAGTTCTAGAAACTTAAAAATAGGTGCCAACTATTGAGCGAATTGGGTGCTGAAAGCATCTCCCTGGGAATCCTGTCCTCTCACGGCGGGACCAATTTACAGGCCATTATTGATGCTTGTGAAAGTGGCTCTCTTGACGCAAATGTAGCAGTTGTGGTGAGTAACAATTCGAAATCCTACTCTTTACAAAGGGCTAGAAACTCAGGTATCCCAGCATTTCATTTGAGTTCTCAAACTCATCCCAAAAAGAGAGATTTAGATTTAGTTATAAAAGGTATTTTGAAAAAATATGAGGTGGATTTAATAATATTGGCCGGATATATGAAGCGTATAGGGCCCTCCGTATTAAAAGCTTTTCATAATAGAGTGATAAACAGCCATCCAGCTTTACTCCCGAAATATGGGGGAAAAGGAATGTATGGGGATCGTGTGCATGAAGCAGTTGTGAAAGATGGATCAAATGAAAGTGGGATCACGATACACTTAGTAGATGAAGATTATGACAATGGAGCGATAGTCAGTCAGAAAATTGTAGTTGTTGATCCTTTTGGGGGAGTTGATTCTGTGAGAGATGAGATTCAACGGCACGAACATAACTTCTGGATAGAAACTCTAAATAAGATTCAAAAGGGGGAAATTGATTTGGACAACGTTGGTGTTTAAACCAGGTAGATTGCCAACTAAGCCATACTAAGCCATGGACAACAAAAAAATTACCTATGAATCAGCCGGTGTTAATTTACAATCATCGGAAAAGATCAAAAACAAGATAAAAGATTTAGCTAAGGAGACATATAACCCTAATGTAGTTGGTGGTGTTGGTGGGTTTGGTGCAATGTACAAAATTTCTGGTTACCGAGAGCCTATATTGGTTAGTAGTACCGATCCGGTAGGCACGAAATTAATGGTAGCTGGAATGATTGGAAACTATTCCCATATAGGCGAAGATTTAGTCAATGCTTGTATAAATGATCTCATTGTGGTCGGTGCTGAGCCATTGTTTTTTCTTGATTACATAGCCACATCTGAAATGATTCCAAATGTGGTGGAAACAATTGTGAGTGGTATTTCCGGAGCATGCAAAAATGTAGGTTGTGCTCTTATTGGCGGAGAAACTTCTGAGATGCCTGGAGTTTTCATTGAATCTAATTTTGATATATCTGGGTTTGTTGTTGGTGCGGTAGAGGCTGACCAAATGCTTGATCCAATTAATACAAGCAGCGCAGGGGATCTTCTCATAGGATTACCATCGAATGGTCTCCATACAAATGGATATTCTCTAGTGCGTCATGTTTTTAATCTACCAAACAACTTGGACACACTAGAAAAAAAAATAGATAAATCGGGAGAAACGCTAGGAGAGGCACTTCTGAAGCCGCATCCTTCCTACTACGAAGATCTGAAGCAAGTTTTTCCTTTTTGTAAAGGCATCGCTCATATTACTGGTGGAGGATTGTACGAAAATATGCCTAGGATTTTATCTAATGATATCCAGGCCGAATTTGACGCTTCCCTATGGGATATACCTTCCATATTCCAAATTATTAAGGAAACAGGTGCTATTGATTCTGATGAGATGTATAGAGTTTTCAATATGGGTTTGGGAATGGTTATTATCTCTTCACCAGAAAACGCCCCTAGGATTTTAGAAAATATTCCTCATTCAAACATCGTAGGTAAATTACAGTCTAGAATTTCTGGCGACAGAGTAAGCATAAAAAACAAAAAATAATTACCAAGATTGGAACAACCATATGAAAGCTTTATTGAGTGTCTATAACAAGGACAATATAGAAAATATCGGGACT
>CAYMZR010000114.1:0-4887 GCA_964394975.1 uncultured Dehalococcoidia bacterium
TCCACATTTATTATCTGGCCCCCAGGAATTAATCTTTCCAGAAGTAGTGTCTTCAAACCTAACCTAGATGAGTACATTCCTGCGCTGAATCCAGCCGTGCCTCCGCCAATAATGATGACATCGTATTCATCCATCAGTAAATTCTCCTTCTGGGTTTGTAATTTTTTAATTCCATTCAAGTCATCTTTTTTCTTTCATCGTTGTATCATACTTTCATCTGCTTATTAAGTGATCTGGAAATTAATTGCTTCCAAGAGGTTATCAAATATGAAAAGCTATCTCACAAATTTAGAATGTACATACTGTGGCGAAACATTTTCTCCAGATGAGCCGATGAGGCTATGCGAGAAATGCGGTAAAGTGCTTTATCCAAGGTATGACATATCGGCAGCCTCTGAGAAGTTCACTAAAGATGTTTTAATTGACAGATCGCCGAATATGTGGAGATATTTTGAGATGATGCCTGTACGTGAAGAGTCCAATGTAGTGACTTTAGGCGAAGGGTTTACCCCAATTTTTCGAATCCAAGCTCTTGGCGTAAAAATTGGATCAAAGGCATTATTTCTAAAAGATGAAGGATTGAATCCAACAGCTTCTTTCAAAGCTAGAGGCCTTTCAGCAGCCGTGTCTAAGGCGAAAGAATTGGGTATAGATAAATTAACTATGCCTTCGGCTGGAAATGCGGCGGGAGCCATGGCTTCGTATGCTGCTAGGGCCGGTTTGGATGCCTTTGTATTTATGCCGAAAGATGCTCCTGAAGCTAATCAAAAAGAAGTAACCGTATCAGGTGGCAATCTTAATTTAATTGACGGTCTAATAAGCGATGCCGGTGTGATTTCAAGAGCAAAAGCAGCTGAAATGGATCTTTTTGATGTTTCTACCTTGCAAGAGCCATATCGAGTGGAAGGTAAAAAAACGATGGGCTATGAAATTGCAGAACAATCAGATTGGGAACTCCCTGATAACATAATTTATCCCACTGGAGGGGGAACTGGGATCGTTGGTATGTGGAAGGCGTTCCAGGAGATGGAAGAATTAGGTTGGATTTCATCAAAACGTCCAAAAATGTTTGCAGTTCAGGCTGAGAACTGTGCTCCCATAGTTAGGGCATTTGAGAATGGAGATGAGTTTGCCGAACCGTGGGAAAATGCTTCCACAATGGCGGCTGGCATGAGGGTGCCGAGTGCTATTGGAGACTATCTAATTTTGAATGCTATACGTGAAAGTGGAGGTTACGCCCTTACTGTTTCAGATACTGAAATGGTGGATATGACCAATACAATTGGAAGTCTTGAAGGTTTCTTTGTTTGCCCTGAGGGTGCAGCTACAGCTTGCGGGGCTCAAAAACTAATCCAAGACGGTTTGGTAGATCAGGAGGAAACAACCTTGTTACTAAATACAGGTTCTGGGTTGAAATATCTGGATATGCTGCCTTAATACCTTATAGGAGATTGGATAGCGAGACATGCGGGGCATATATTGTGAGAGAATTTTCAATCATCATTTTTACCATTTCATGATCTGGCACGCATTCCGGACATTCCTCATTTATCCCCTTATTGTATTTTACAAGGAGCTGGTTTTCGTCTAGAGATACAATATCTAGTGACCCACCTTCTGCGGCCACTATAGTTTCCATATTGTCTAGAACCGTTTTCACTCCAGGATCATCAGTATTAATCGGCATTTAAAAGTCCTCAATTAATTTAATCTTTCAAAAATTGTTGCAACCCCTTGGCCGCCTCCTACACACATTGTTACTAGACCAGTTGACGAGTCCGATCTTTCCATTTCTTCCATTAACTTAACGGTCATTATGGCCCCGGTTGCTCCGACCGGATGTCCAAGACTTATACCACTACCATTTATATTAGTTCTATCTATGTCAAGATCAAGTTCTCTTATGCAATATAGGGCCTGAGAGGCAAAAGCTTCATTAAGCTCTATGACATCAATATCATTAACTGACATACCAGATTTCTTCATTGCTTTTTCTACGGCCGGAACTGGCCCTGTTCCCATTACCGCAGGATCGACCCCGGCGATTCCTCTGGTGTGCCATTTCATCCTAGGTTTTAATCCTAAATCTGCTGCTTTTGTTGCAGACATCATTACGACCGCGGCGGATCCATCATTAATGCTTGAAGCATTTCCGGCTGTGACCGTTCCATCTTTCTTAAATACGGGTTTTAAATTTCCTAGACTTTCTATGGTCGTATCAGCTCTTGGGCCTTCATCTTCGGTGACAATAACAGCATCACCTCTTCTCTGTGGAACTGACACTTCGGTGATTTGGCCAGAAAATCTACCTTGGGCAATTGCACTGCTTGCACGGTGGTGGCTAATTAGGGCCAGTTCGTCTTGGTCTGATCTAGAAACTGAAAATTGTTCCGCAACATTTTCAGCTGTCACTCCCATATGGTACCTGTTGACAGGGCACCCCAAACCTTCGGTAAGGCCATCCACTAACTGTGAATTACCCATTCTTAGCCCGTCAAATCGAGCCCTGTATTCGATAAGAAACGGTACTTGGCTCATATTTTCTGTACCACCTGCAATGACTATTTCTGCCTCGCCTGTCCGCACAAGCTGAGCGGCCATATTTATTGCCTCAAGACCAGAAGAACATTGTCGGTTCACAGCAATTGTAGGGGTATCATGAGGAATGCCTGATTTCAATGAAGCTAGACGAGCGGCGTAACCGGCCTCAGCGGCCTGAATAGCGTTACCTAATACGACCTCGTCTACCATGTCCGGTGATATTCCAGCTCTTTCTATGGCAGCTTTTATTGCAATAGCTCCTAGATCTGGAGCACCAACGTCTTTGAAAGCTCCTCCAAACCTACCTACAGGAGTTCTGGCTCCCGAAATGATTACCGCGTCATTCATGGTTATTCCTCCCAATTGTTTAGTGCCCATAAGTTGTACCCTAGCAAAGCTAAGGCCTTGTATCAATTCAGGTTCAATTTTGTATCATATTGTATTGTAATATTCGAGAGACACATTTGGTAGTAAATTGAGGGATTATTGTGTTCGTTATTGGTACAGCCGGTCACGTTGATCATGGAAAATCTACGCTTGTGGAATCTTTAACAGGTATAGACCCGGACAGGTTTCAAGAAGAGAAAGATAGGGGAATGACGATTGATATAGGTTTTGCTTGGGTCAATCTCCCATCTGGCAGGAAAGTAAGCATCGTAGATGTTCCTGGGCACGAAAAATTTGTTAGTAATATGCTTGCTGGTGTCGGGGGAGTTGATATGGCCCTTCTAGTAGTTGCTGCTGATGAATCTGTAATGCCTCAAACTAAGGAGCATCTTGCGATTTTAGATTTATTGGGTATTAGCAACTGCGTTGTTGTGGTCACAAAGAAAGATTTGGTTGATGAAGATTGGCTTCAACTGGTTTATGCTGAAATCCGCGATATCCTGGATATGACCACACTTAAAGATTCTGAAATAATATCTGTGTCAGCAGCTACAAAAGATGGACTTGTGGGACTAATGGAATCCATAGATACTGCCCTCAATAAGGTTAAACTCAAGAAAGATCTTAATAGGCCGAGATTGCCGATAGACAGATCTTTCTCAATTAGTGGATTTGGCACGGTTGTAACAGGTACTTTAATAGATGGATCTTTATCAGTTGGTCAAGAGATAGAAATCATCCCTAGAGGGTTACCGGCTCGTATTCGAGGCCTTCAGTCCCATGGCAAGTCGGAAATTGAATTCGGACCGGGAACAAGGGTTGCGGCAAATCTGTCAGGGATTGAAGCTACCCAAATTTCTAGAGGAGATGTTTTGAGTCTTCCTAATTCCATCAATGTGTCCGAGGCTTTTGATGTACGGTTGCATGTAGTTGAAGATTCTCCAAATCCTTTACGGCACAACATGTTTGTAAACCTTCATACTGGAAGCTCGGAGGTTATTTCTCGTCTGCGTCTGCTAGAGGGAGAGGAAGTACAACCCGGACAAAGTACATGGGCTCAAATGAAACCAGATAAGCCACTACCTGTTTTGAGAGGTGATCATTTTATTGTACGGTCAAATATGACAACTTTGGGTGGAGGTAACATCGTAGATATTAATGCAAAAAGGCACAGAAGGAGACATTCTCCAACTTTAAAAAGGCTTGAGTCGCTGGAGTATGGCACTCCATCTGAAATACTAGTCAGTTTTGTTGATTCGAATCCTTCTTGCAGTTTTGAATTGGTACGCTCATTGTCATCTTCTGATGAAGGCGAGTTGATTAGTATCATAGAAACTTTGATTGAAGAGAAGTCTTTGATTGCTACCTCAAAGAATTTAAAGAGGGCATATTTCTTTTCAAAAAATAGTTGGGGGAGATTAGTTGCTGCAGCGAGAAAAACTCTCGAGTTCTTTCATGAACAATTTCCTCTGAGGCAAGGTATTTCTAGGGAAGAATTGCGAAACAAACTCAATCTTTCACAGGAAAGCTTCAATTCGGTTATTAGAATGCTTGAGGAAACTAAAAGCCTTACGGAATCTAACTCCTTGATCTCGATATATGATTACAAACCTGAATTTTCTGAGGAACAGAGTCAGGTTGCCGAAAGGTTTGTTAGTGATATAGCGGGAGGAAGGTTTTCACCGAGAACGGATATTCAAATAGATGATGACATTTTAAATTTCTTATTAGAAAAAGGAAGACTTGTGAAAGTGGCTGAAGGGGTTGTTTTTTCAAGGGAAATATTTGACGAAATGTTGGTGGGTCTCCGTAATTATATATCCCACAATGATGAAATAACGGTCGGAGATTTCCGGGACCTTTACCAGACAAGCAGAAAATATGCCCTGGCTGTATTAGATTATCTAGATCAGCAACAAATCACGAGACGTGTAGGAGATGCAAGAGTTTTGAGGGACT
>CAYMZR010000115.1:0-4662 GCA_964394975.1 uncultured Dehalococcoidia bacterium
CTCTTGACCCATGAAACTGCAGTAAAAATGAGAGAACAACTTTCCCAATGCAAATTGGCTGAACTTGAAGGCGGAGGGCATTGGTTTTACCAGGAATCCCCGGGAGCATTTGAATCTACTGTAAAGTGGTTCTTAGATACAATCTAAATTCACCAATCCTTACCTACCGATAAAATTAGGTTTTCTTTTTTCAACGAAGGCTTTGACCCCTTCTTTGTGATCAAAAGTCTGTCGTGCAATATCCTGTGCCGGTCCTGCGAGTTTTAGACTTTCCTCGAGGTTTGTATGTAGCGACTCATGTATTAGTTTTTTTATTAGGGCCATGGAATAAGTGGCTCCGGAGGCTATCCTGTGGGCCAATTCCATTGTTTCTTCCATTAACTGCCCGTGTTCTGTGACTTTATTGACTATACCAAGCTCCAAGGAATCTTCTGCAGAAAGAACATCTCCAGTGTATTGAAGCATAAAAGTTTTCCCCAAACCAATCATCCTTGGAAGTTGCCAGCAGGAACCATCAGCAGGTATTAATCCTCTCCTCACAAACATCTCAGAAAATTTGGCGTTTTCGGAGGCAAATCTAATGTCGCAAGACAAAGCAATACCCATGCCGAGACCAATTGCGGAACCGTTTACAGCGGCGATTGATGGTTTTTGCAAATTGTGTAACCTTAGAGGAAAATAACGTACACCTTCTATTAAGTCTCTCGGCCTTGCAATCGAGGCTGATTGCTTGTCCCATGCTTGGTTTAGGATATCCCATGGGGTGCTGTCCTCAGAAAGAGCCACTACTTCAGATGATTCGTTGTCTTCATTCATTGCCTTCACATTCGCTCCTGAACAGAATGAAGGGTCTGATCCGGTTAAGACAAGAGTTCTGAGTTCCGGAGATGATTCAAACCTATCTAATTCTTCTTCCAATTCCTCCATCATTTCCAGCCCGATAGCGTTTCTTGTTTTAGGATCATGCATGGTAAGTATTAGCACACCTTGCTCATTTTCGGATTTTACATAGGTTCCGCTCATTTTTGCTCCAATTAGTTCTCTGGTTGATGGTTAGCGTTTATTTAGGGTTAACTGGAAAAAAATCTAGCAATTTCATCTGTATCGAATCGTGGCAGATCTTCAATGCGTTCATTTTTGCTTATTTTGAGTCCGTAATCCGAATTTTTCATAGATCCTATCTTAGTGGCGTTTATTCCATTAGATGTTAGGTTTTTTATTATCGCAGAATCATGTTTTGGGGAGGCACATATTAATAGAGATCCTGAAGCTATTATTCCGAGGGTGTCAAGCCCTAATACTTCAGCAAATATTTTAGCCTGGGGTATCTCAGGTATATTTTCTCTTGTCACATGAATTCCGAGATTAGAGGCATACGCCAGTTCCGTAAGGCCTCCTGCAATCCCACCCTCTGTAATATCATGCATGGCGTTTATTTTTCCTGATTCCATTGCTATAAAAGCATCTTTTACTATACTGATTCCAGGTTTGTATATGAGGTTCCGTGATTCTTCTATTAATGTTGCTGCGATGCCGTTTTTTAGTAACTGTTTTTTTGCTTCATCGGCCAAAATAGCACAACCTTCGATTGGGATAGCCTTTGTAACGATGATTGAGTCCCCCACTTTGGCTCCCGAAGACCTGACTTCTTTGCCCTTTTCGACCTCGCCTAACATTACTCCGGATATTAAAGGTCGATCGATTCCTGCGGTAATTTCTGTGTGCCCACCTACGACAGAGATATTTAGGTGAGTACATGCTTCTGCAATATCATTAAATATTTGATTTGCAGCAATTTCACTAAAATTTTCTGGAAGAAGTATTGTTGCCATCATCCATTTTGCTTCACCTCCCATTACAGCAACATCATTTGCATTTATGTTTACTGCATACCAACCGATCCTATTTGCAGTAAATGTAATAGGGTCAGTTGTCGCAATTAGGTAGCTATCTCCCATGTCGATTAAGGAAGCATCCTCTCCTGGCGTCGGGCCAGCAATAATTCGTGGATCTGATGTCTTAAACGCGTTTAAAACCTTTTCTAAATGTTCTATTGGTAGCTTGCCGGCTTGCATGATCCTAATCCACTAATAATGCCTGATATAAAGGTGCTATTATAGCCGGGCTATGATAAAAGCGATTTTTTTTGATCTGTATGGAACATTAGCTGGATTCAGGCCTTCACGATATGAGATCCAATCGGAGGCTTGTGCTAACTTTGGTATTACATTAACAGAGCAAGGGGTTCTTAAAGGCTACGGCCAAGCAGACTCTTTCATGACAGAACAGAATAAAACATATCCACTGCGCCAAATGTCGGAAGTTGAGCGGTTCGATTTTTTTTGTGAATATGAGAAAAGAGTCATCGAGGGTTCAGGCGTAGTTATAGATCTTGAGACGGCTGGTCAAATATGGAATACAGTAAGAGTTATTCCATATGAAATGGTTATTTTTGATGATGTTTGGTCTGTTTTAGATGAGTTGAAATCTCGTAATTTTTCTCTGGGGTTACTTTCAAACATGAACAGGTCAGGAAGCGAACTACTTCAAGATTTTAATCTTTCTAACTACATGGAATTTGCTGTAACTTCTCTAGAAGTTGGGGTAGAAAAACCAAATCCTCTGATGTTTAAAAAAGCTTTGGAGATTGCTGGTGTCTCTGAGCAAGAAGCACTTCATGTTGGAGATCAAATTGGGTCAGACATAGACGGGGCTGAAGCATCGGCTGTGCGTCCCATATTGATTGATAGAGATGGCAATCACTCTGAATTCACAAGGTGTCCAAAGATTTCCGGAATGGCCCAACTTTCAGATGTCCTAGATTCCTTGTCCTGACTTTTTAGTTCGGTTCTGTAGATTTGATTAGTTCGGCAGACATTTTTGATTGGAATTCCCCTAATTTATCTACCGCGTTGACAAGTCTGATTTCCCAATTGCTGCCTAGATCAGTTAGATTAGATCTTATTTGCATATTTCCAATAGTCCATTCTGAGCCAATTAATTTTTGTAACGCTATTCTCATTCCTCCTACTTCAAAAGGAAATTGAATTACTAACCTGTCTCCTGTTTTTCTTATATATTCCATACCAGTCGCAGATGACTTTATTTTTAGTCGGACGGTAAATAGGAGGTTGAGAGCCTGCCATGGCAATGGTCCAAATCTGTCTTTTAATTCTTGTTCCAAAAAGTCAGTTTCATTTATCGTGCGGCAGTTGATCAATTTTTGATAGATGTCTAGCCGTGATGCGAGATCCTCGATATAGTCTTGAGAAATTCCGGTGGGCATTCCCAAATCGATGCTTACTGAACTAGGGGATGAGGAGTTCTCTTGATCATTTTGTTGAGTATCTTGGGATCGCAAATCTTCAACAGCCGTCGCTAAAAGTCGAGTATAAAGTTCGAAACCCACGGCATGTATGTGGCCGCTCTGTTCGGCTCCCAAAATGTTTCCAGCCCCTCTTATTTCCAAATCTTTCATAGCTATTTTGAAACCTGAACCTAATTCTGTAGCGGAAAGCATTGCTTTCAGACGTCTTTCGGCGGATTCAGTCATACTATGACTTTTTGGTATGAGTAGGTATGAGTAACCTCTTTTTGAACTTCTGCCGATTCGACCTCTTAATTGGTAAAGTTGAGCTAGACCGAATGAATCTGCACGGTTAACAATCAAAGTGTTGGCATTTGGTATATCTAGTCCAGATTCTATTATGGTGGTACAAAGTAGAACGTCAGTTTCTCCCTGTGAGAAAGTTGACATTGACTTCTCTAATTCTTTTTCTGACATTTGACCGTGTGCAATTCCCACTTTTGCGTCAGGTACCAGAGTCCGAATATATTCAGACATATATTCGATGTTATAAACCCTGTTGTGTAAGAAATACACTTGTCCTTGACGATCCATTTCCCTAAGAATTGCTTCTCTTATAAGCTCGTCACTAAATTCAGAAACATAGGTTTTTATCGGTAGTCTCTCTTCAGGAGCTGTTTCTATGGTGCTCATATCTCTCACACCTGCCAAAGACATGTGTAAAGTTCTGGGTATAGGTGTAGCTGAGAGAGTTAGAACGTCGACTTGGCTTCGCATTTGTTTAAGTCTTTCTTTGTGTATTACTCCAAATCGTTGCTCCTCATCTATTATTACAAGGCCTAGGTCTTTGAATTTGACATCTTTTTGAACCAATCGATGTGTGCCGATACATATGTCAATGGTTCCATCTTTCAGTGCCTCTAAGGTTTTTTTCTGCGCTAAATTTGATTTGAATCGGCTCAGGACGGATAACTCCACAGGGAAAGCCTTTATTCTTTCTAGGAAGGTTTCATAGTGTTGCTGGGCTAATACTGTTGTAGGAACTAGCAGTGCTACTTGCTTCCCATCCATAACAGTCTTGAAAGCTGCTCGTAAGGCTAGTTCTGTTTTACCATAGCCGACATCTCCACAGATGAGTCTGTCCATTGGTCTCTCTGATTCCATATCTTCTTTTATTTCTGTTAGTGTGGATATTTGATCCACTGTCTCCTCATATGGAAATGATTCTTCAAGTTCGAATTGCCATTTTGTATCTGGGCCAGTTGCGTGTCCTTTGCTGACCTGTCTTGCTGCATATATTGAGAGCAACTCCATGGCCATTTCCCGCGTGGATTTTTCGACTCTTTCTTTAGTTC
>CAYMZR010000116.1:0-4536 GCA_964394975.1 uncultured Dehalococcoidia bacterium
TTCAGGTGCTGACCTTTCCAGAGTAATAATGGGTCATTTAGACCGTACCATATCTTCAATAGATATATTGGAGGAGTTGGCTGATACTGGATGTGTCCTAGAATGGGATCTTTTTGGAAACGAAGTGTCTTTTTATCAGCCTTCCGACTTTGACATGCCAAGTGATGCTGAAAGACTAAAATTCATCAGGCACATGATAGACATCGGTCTAGGTGAACGTATTGTCATATCGCACGATATTTGCACCAAACACCGACTCGTGAAGTACGGCGGCCATGGATACGGTTACATACCTGAACACATAATTCCAAGAATGCGAAACAAAAACTTTGAAGAATCTGAAATACAAGCTATAACCAAAGATACCCCAGCGCGTCTACTAACAATTGATTAGAAATTAAACCAAAACTCCAAATCCTGATTTGGTACAAATTTCGATTCGGTTACCTTCCGGATCGTTCAGAAAAAAAACTCTCTGCCCATCATTCCTGGTTGTGATGCCAGTAGTCTCAATCCCCTTCTTGTGAACTTGTGCGGCAGCCGCCTCGATATCATCTACTTCAAAAGCTCCGTGATGGGATGGAGTGGAAGGACCATCGGGAGTTTCGACAATATGGACCATGGCTCCACTTGGTAGCTGAAGCCAAATAATATGTTCAGCATCAACTTGCTTAGGTATTTGTTTAACCCCGAGAACCTCTATCCAAAACTTTGTCGCTCTCTCCTTATCCTCGACGTTATAGGTCACATGGTTAACTGCCTTCAATCTGACATGATCTTCTGTTAGGCTCATTTCGATCCTCTCTGATATTATGCTCTGTACCTTTATGTAATGAATACAGTCGAACCATATTAGTAACAACAAAAAAAGTCCAACTAGGAGAACCTAATGGGAAAAATAGAAAATAGAATCAAGGAATTAGGCATTGAATTACCAGATTCACCGGCTCCAGTGGCAAATTATGTGCCCGTAGTGAGAACGGGAAACCTAATATATCTGTCAGGAGTTGGACCAGCCCCAAAACCAGACGGAAGCGAATATAGAGGAAAACTGGGGGGCACTTTAGAGGTAGAAGAAGGATATGATGCCGCCAGACTTACAGCTGTCAATCTAGTTGCACGGCTCAAAGGATATTTAGGTGAATTAGACAGAGTTAACCAAATAGTGAAACTCCTTTCTATGGTAAATTCAGTGCCAGATTTCACCGAACCACCAGCGGTTACAAATGGGTGTTCTGATCTCTTGGTTGAAATTTTTGGAGATAAAGGTCGCCACGCCAGATCAGCAGTTGGGGTAGCCACCCTACCTGGTGGAATGCCAATAGAAATCGAGATGATTGCAGAAATATCAGATTAACTGACCAATTACTAGACATATGGACAACGTAATCCTTGTAGGGGGCGATGAATTCAGAGAAGAATGCATCTCCATGGACACCTACCTGCTCGAGAAACTAAATAATCCGAGACCCAGAGTGGCAATTATTCCTACGGCCGCCGCAAATCAGCAACCTCAGAAGGCTGCAGAAAATGGTGTCAGGTATTTTAATTCTCTTGGAGCAAATGCCGAATCAATCATGGTTCTTAGCAGGGAAGACGCTCAAAATAATATCTATGTTGAAAAAATTTCTGAAATGGATCTTATTTATTTCACAGGTGGAGACCCAAGGCACCTACTGGTTTCTTTGAAGGAAACTGTATTCATGGAAGATGTAGTCTCCTCTGTGTCCAAAGGTGCATTTTTAGCAGGGTCAAGTGCAGGAGCAATGGTATTGGGCAGTAAAATCAGATACGGAAATTGGATCTCAGGAATCGGGTTAATTCCGAATACAACCATAATGCCTCACCACGAAAAAAGTGCCCCGGAAGACATTTTATCTGAAAGTCACGCTGAACTGGCAACAGGCACCAGAATAATAGGTGTTGACTCCGCCACCGGTGTTTTTCTTCAGAGTGGCGAAGTCAAAATTTTAGGTAAGGGTAAAGTAGTATTTTATTCGGAAAATAATTATAAAATAATGAGGGCAAATTCATAATTCTTTGAATCATGAATCCAAATTTATCTTCATACCATCATTCACCAGAGAGTCTACAGTGTTCCCATCAACAAGATGCTCTTTAACAATAGTCTCCACGTCATCAGGATTTGCAATATACCAGGTGCCTTCGTTTCCGGGTCCATACACAATCATGCTGCATTGATCAGTTTCACATTTCCTGTGCTGGCTGGTGCATCCCGTACTAGAAACATATACGCTGCTCCGTAGACCATACTTGGACAACATTTCAACAACTTTTTGTTTTACCTCTGCACCACCTTTGTTTCCACAATGAATCCCATCATCTCTCTCAACATCACAGACTAATACGTGATTCTTAAATTCAGGCATAATTTTTCTCCTCGTGGCGATATTTCCAATTGTGACAAGATTCTAACAGCCTTATTTTTCAGTAACAAATTAACTAAAAAGTTAATGCATGTTAATGTAGTCTAAAACTGGATCAGGGAAGTAGATATGTGTGCAATTAAAAATACTGGAAGATTAACTGGAAAAGTAGCTCTTATTACGGGAGCGAAATCTGGCATAGGAGAGGCTTGCGTTAGTAGGTTCTTAGAAGAGGGAGCTAATGTCGTTGCAGCCGATATAACAGGCCCTAAGACAACCTCATCAGTAACTAACAGAATTTTACAAATATCTGGTGATGTTACCAAAACGGGCGATGCCGCTGAAATGGTAAACAAAGCCAGAGAAACATATGGCACTCTTGATATTTTGGTAAACAGCGCTGGCATAAGTAGTAGGAATGCATACGAACAAGAAGAAGATCCTGAAAAAATATGGGACAGAGTAATAGAGGTAAACTTAAAAGGGACCTACTTGGTTTCCAAACATGCAGTACCCGAGATGGAACGAAATGGAAGCGGTTCTATTGTAAATTTGGCCTCTATAAACGGTTTGGTTGGATATCCGGTCGGTATTGGTGGTGGTTTTAATGCCTATCCTCCGTCAAAAGGTGGGGTAATCCAATTTACTAAAACCTTGGCGAACGATATGGCATCGAAAAATATAAGGGTTAACTGTCTTTGCCCTGGATATGTCGAAACCAACCTTACAGAATCTCTCACTAGCAATGAACCCATTTATCAACAACTAAAGGATTTACATCCAATGGGGCGTCTTGGCAGACCGGAAGAAATCGCAAACGCTGCCTTATTTCTTGCTTCTGATGAAGCATCGTTTATTACAGGATCATCTCTCGTTATTGACGGTGGTTATACATCTCAGTAGGTAGGTTTATCTAACTGCTTTAAATACCCTAACCCTACTTTTATAGATTTCCCCGCTCAATAGTTTCAGTGACTCACTGTTAGGTTCATCTATATTGATCAACCGAGACATTATCTTTCCATCAAAATCATTAAGGAATCCACACCTTTTCTTAAAGCCATTCAAGGTATGTTTTTCTCCTCCGAGAAAGAGGTGATCTATATTCTGGATTCTTGGTTCAAATATTCGCCTGGACACTTCACAGACTTTGTCATATAACTCCCGAATCAACCTTTCCCTGCTTCTTTCAAATCTTCTCTGAGAAGAACCTCCGGCCCTATGGCGATTTTTCATTTGACGGCCTTCTGTCTTAGTATCTATTAATTCCTCACCTTCCATCAACGCAACTGCATATCGTCCCAACCTCACTAATATAACTGCCACCGTTTTGGGAACCTCAAATACATCCTCTAAAAGTAAAGTGTCCTGATCCTGCATAATTGCATCCATTGTAAAAGGGAGCGGGGGCTCTATTACTGTCAATTCCTCTTCTCGCCTGAACAAAACCATGCCTGTATCATTGGAGCCCACCTCATTTACTACAGCCTCTATGACTGGCCCAGCTATCTTAGGGGTTACAGAGTTGTTTTCCTTAAAATTAGCTGCAAGATAGACAGTACGATCCGTGTAAGTATTTTCAGCCAACTCATCTAAATGTTTAAAAACTGCTTCTTTTGAAAGCCAATTATCACTTGTTTGAAGTATCTGCATTTAAATTTTCCAAGTGTTTTCTTATTTATTTACTGGCACTATATTCATCGTATTTTCGTTCACACACATCAACGATATTTTCAAAATCTTCTTCTAAAATGTACCTTTCCTCAATTAATGCTCGAGTAGACTCTTGTACTCTGCGCATATAGGCCTCTTTGCTATCGTAAAGACTCTCAATGGAAGGCCTTGGGTCTCCTTTCTCTTCCTTTTCAGAATCTGTCGCAGGTAGCGGAACGGTCCACCCAGCCAACCCACCCGTTATACCGATAAGAAGACCTTCATTTCCAATTAACGGATGCCTAGTATTCCACCCCGTATTGGTGGTTACAGGAACACTTACATCAGGAAGACGGATACCTGATATTTCATTCAAGGTCTCATCGACATCAGAAACGAATGCCGGATATGTTTCACCTTGATCAGGAGGCAGTTTAATTGTCCTACCCAAATGCTGTTCATCTCCATAATCAAGTCTGATCGGATTCAATACTCG
>CAYMZR010000117.1:0-4394 GCA_964394975.1 uncultured Dehalococcoidia bacterium
TTGGCTAGCTTGGCAAAGGAAAACGAGGAGTTGTTTGTTCCGTATATGCAAGAGCCAATTGTTTTATCCAGAAATTCCCATGCTCTTTTTTTGGTTCAACGGGCCAGGGATGAAGCTCACAGATTTGCGATCACGTATCATAGGGCTAAACGATCTAAATCGACATTTAAGTCTACCTTGGATTCGATTGATGGTATCGGCCCTCAAAAGCGAAAAGCTTTGCTAAGAAAATTCGGTTCAGTTAGAAATATAAGAGCAGCAGATACAGATCAACTAGCTGAAACTGAAGGGATAACTTTAAAATTGGCGGAGAAAATCAAAAACACAATTTAAGTACAATTATTTGTTTAGTTAAGCTTTAATAACGCCTCTCCACAACTCATGATATCGTCGTAAATTCCTTCGTAAAGCCCTTTGCTATTAGTGATGAGAGGATATCCTGATATCTCGGAGATGGAAATAATATTTGCAACTTCTAAATCTATTTCGGTGTCTGCCGAATACTGTCTTAGATAATGTCCAGATTTAGTGGCAGTCTCGGTGTCAATTGTGCAAACCCTTATAAATTCAAGTAGGCCAAGATAGCCTATTTCGGATTTTCGGTCGAAGCTAGGGTCACTCCATATCTTCGTGATTGTCAACGGGGAAACAACCATGTCTATTTCTCCGTCTATGGCTTTGTAAAGAAGGTTCTGGCATTCTCCGTGCCCGTCCTTGTAACCCAAAAGTACTGACGAATCCACAATGGTTGTATGTTTGACGTTCATAGGAAAGCCTTTCGCGCAATTTCTTTTGCCTCTTCCTCAGACAACTCGATTGGAGCACCTACTGGTCTGTCTGCCTGTCTGTTTAAGTATTCATCCTGCCAGATTGACGGTTCTGCTGGGCTAGGGTTATCTAATAGCCTGGATCGATGAGTAGATTCATAGCCAAGATACAACTCCAGTGATTCCTCCAATATTTCTCGCATAGACATTCTGGATTCAGCTGATTTGGCTTTAGCTTGTAGGTATAAACCTTCATCTATTTTTGCGAATAATTGACGGGTAGGTCCGTCATTCTTTTTTCTCGCCATTATGGTACCTTTGCTATTTGCAATGTCGTGTATTAATTATTTTTTCAGATTAGCATAAAATTTAAGGGCAATAAGAATATAACAATATTATTGGTTTACGTAAACGTGACTAGTTCCTATGAAAAAGATTTCGCTCATACTCATAAAGGAATGACAGTGAAAATATGAAGATATTGGTGGCTCCACAAGAATTCAAAGGCAGCATTTCCGCTTTGTTGGTTGCGGAGGCTGTTAAAACAGGCGTTATTAGAGTTTTTCCAGAGGCAGAGGTTGTACTATGCCCCGTGGCTGATGGCGGTGATGGTACTCTTGAAACTTTAGTAGAAGTATCTGGTGGGGAGGTAAGGATTTGTAATGTGCAAAATCCACTTGGAGAGACTATTACGGCCCAATGGGGAGCTATGGGTGATGGGGTTACAGCAGTGATTGAGATGGCCCGGATATCGGGCCTAGCACTGTTGAGTCTTGATGAAAGGGATCCACTGAATGCATCAACATTTGGATTGGGGCAAGCCATTTTGGAAGCGTTGAACCAGGGATTCCGCAATTTTATAGTTGGTATTGGTGGTAGTGCGACCAATGATGCTGGTGCTGGTATGGCTCAAGCTCTGGGAGCCACCCTCCTTGATTCTGAAGGAAAATCCATTACTTTTGGAGGGGCAGCCTTATCCGATTTAAAAACTATAGATATGTCAAAAATGGATACCAGAATAGAAAATTCCCAATTTATGGTGGCTTGCGATGTGAGTAACCCACTAACAGGGAGTGAAGGGGCTTCTGCTATATATGGACCCCAAAAAGGCGCTACACCAGAAATGGTGACTGAATTAGATAATGCACTGTCGAATTTTGCCAAGGTAGTAAAGAAAGATATAGGAAAAGATGTATCAGAAATTTCCGGTGCGGGAGCTGCAGGAGGATTGGGTGCTGGCATGCTCGCATTTATGGGAGCAGAATTGAAGGCCGGAGTGGATATAGTGTTGGAGACTGTTCAACTGAAGGAAAAACTGTCCGGTGTGGATCTTGTTATTACGGGAGAAGGCGGCATGGATTTCCAAACGGTCTATAACAAAGCCCCTATAGGTGTAGCTCGGCTTGCTGGGGAATTCAATATTCCGACGATTGCTATTGCGGGATTACTGGGACAGAATTTCACCGTGGTTCATGACCATGGCATACGGGCAGCTACATCCATAGTTGATGGACCCATCACATTAGAAGAATCATCGGAGAGGGCATCTGAATTAATATCTAATTCTGTGGAAGAGAGTCTTAGATTTATATCGGTTGGAATGGATATGGGGTAAGTTAATCTTCCCCTACGAGAACTAAATGGACCTCTCCTGGCCCATGAACCCCTGTAACCAGTGTGTATTCGATATCTGCGGACCTACTTGGACCAGAAATTAAACTGGTGTAGGAATCCTGATTGTCGTCCAAGAAATTCTTTCTTTGCATAGTAAATAATTCATCTAAAGAAGGAAGAACCTGACCCTTTTTAACGACCGCCACATACAGGGGCGGAGCTAGGCTTACCAGCCGGCCGACTTCACTACTGGCTGATACAACGCAAGTGCCAGTTTCTGCGATTGCGTAATCAACCCCGGTAACCCCTATGTCGGCCTCTATAGCTCGAGTTCTGTTGAAGGCTGGATCTTCATTTGAGGTAATGACAGTTATCTCGCTTTCATCGGGCAAATCAACTTTTTCTAGCCCCAAATTTCTTGTGCATTCCTGATCTGAAATAATGATGTGATTTGAATTTCTCTCGAGTGCCAATGAGGCTATATAATCGGATGCCTCTTTATATGAATCACATCTATATACTTTCCAACCAGCCTTTTCTGAGGAAGTTCTCAAAAGCTCAAATAGTTCCTCCCAGTTTGCTGTTGCCTTCTCTTGGATAGCAACTGTTCTATCAGCTAAACCTTCGAGGTCTTTATCGATGACCAGATTCTCAGCAGAACTGTCCTTAGCTCCGTGGTCCGGGTATAAAGCCTTTTTTATTCTATTTAAAAAATTTTCTCTGCTCATGCCTTGTTACTGCATTATAGATAACTTTCCGCTCCAAATTTTAGAAGATTATTCATATGTGTATAAAGGTAAACACAGCCTTCAGATTTTGCCTTTAGCATATGTTTCTCGGAACTAGCGGTTCCTGAGGTCAACCCTTTGGCTGATATCGATGTGAAAATTTGTGATATTGCTGTGCTAACAGGAGGCTCGTTTGCCTTGCCGGGATAACCTAGTGATTGAGATAAATCAGATGGCCCAACAAAGAATACATCGACATTTTCCACTGACAGAATTTCATCTAAATTTTCGATGGCTTCTTGGTCTTCAATTTGCAATACCACTATCGATTGAGTGTTAGAAATTTTCGAATATTCATCTAGGTTAGTACCGATCCCGTAATTTGACGGGCGAGTTCCCATGGCTAAACCTCTATCGCCTAAAGGATAGAATTTAACAGATGATACTGCAGCCTCTGCCTCTTCTTTGGTTTTTATGTGAGGGACCTGGACTCCATCCACCCCCCTATCCATTACCTGCATGATGTCAATTGGGTTATTTGAAGAAGGTCTTGCTATGCAGGTTATTCCGGCAGCCTTGGCCGCTATAGCCATCATTTCAAGATTTGAAAGGTCAATGGAACCGTGTTCACAGTCGAATAGTAGCCAGTCAAAGCCCAATTCGGCGACCATTTCCACCAATTGGGGTGAGCTGAACATTAAGGATATCCCTATTACAGGAGTACCTGAGACCATTGCGACTTTCATTTCGGGGGCTTTCATATTATTGCGCTGTACCTCTATTTGGGTTATTAACATTTTCATTTTGGAGCGAGTTTAAGATACCCTATTTCTGCAATCTTTAGGAGATATTGAATCTGGATCAAAGAGAGTGGGTATATGAGCCAACCGGAGTTGCTGGAAATAAAAGACCTTGTTTCAGAATTAAAAAAGATAGTTGGGGGCCCTTATGTACTGGATGATAAGGCTGATCTTTTAGTTTATGAATACGACGGGTCAATAGACCGAGGTAATCCAGTAGTCATAGTTTTACCCGAGTCAACCTCCGAAATATCCAGTTTGTTGAAGCTTGCGAGGTTACACTCAATCCCTGTGGTGGCTAGAGGGGCGGGAACTGGTCTTAGCGGGGGAGCAATTGCTGAACATGGTGGTATTGTCATATCCATGGCTAGAATGAACAAGATATTGGAAGTCAACTCGGATGACCGGTATGCGATTGTGGAGCCTGGAGTAGTAAATATAGATTTATCAACGCATGTTGGGCCTCAAGGTTTATATTATGCCCC
>CAYMZR010000118.1:0-4353 GCA_964394975.1 uncultured Dehalococcoidia bacterium
GGTACGGAGATTCCAAAGATTTTCCTTAGGTGAGTGAGGCTACTATGCCAGACAAACCATTCAAACGCATCCTACTCAAACTTAGCGGGGAATCGTTAAAAGGCAAAAGAAGTCATGGAATAGATCCTGACTCTCTTGATTACATGGCTGAAGAGATAAAAGCTGTCACCTCGAAAGGTATTGAATTGGGCATTGTAGTTGGTGGCGGAAATATATGGAGAGGATCTGAGGCAGAAATTGAAGGAATGGAAAGAGCATCTGCTGACTACGCAGGAATGCTTGCAACCGTAATAAGCGCCCTTGCTCTTCAGGATTCCTTGGAAAGAAAGCACAAACTGAACACTAGAACCCTCAGCGCCATAAATATCCAACAAGTCGCCGAACCTTACATCAGAAGAAGAGCGATACGGCACCTTGAAAAAGGTCGCATAGTTTTATTTGCTGCAGGTACGGGAAATCCTTTTGTGACTACAGACACAGGATCTGCTTTGAGAGCATTAGAAATTGAAGCAGATGTCTTGCTAATGGCTAAGAACGATGTAGATGGTGTGTACGACAAAGACCCGAAATTAGATAATTCAGCTGTACGATATGAAAATATTTCCTATTTAGATGCAATTGAAAAACGCCTAAAAGTAATGGACAGCACAGCCTTATCTTTATGCATGGAATACAGCATACCGATAGTAGTATTTGATCTTTTTGAAAAAGGTAACCTGAACAGAATCGTTTCAGGTGAAAAAGTAGGAACATTAGTCACAGACGAATAGGTGAAAACATGTCAGACATTGAAAAAATCATAGAAACCACAAAGGAACGAATGAGCAAAAGCGTTGATTCTCTGCAAAGAGACTTAGGTGGAATCAGGACAGGACGAGCGTCGACAAGTTTGGTAGAAAACATTAATGTGGAATACTACGGGACTCAAACACCCCTCAATCAATTGTCCTCTATATCTGTGCCTGAAGCCAGAACTATCCTCATACAACCCTGGGACAAGGAGGCACTGGAGGAAATAGAGAAGGGAATACTAAAATCAGACCTTGGCATAACGCCGAATTCTGATGGGACCATAATAAGGATTAACGTCCCTAATCTAACTGAAGAAAGAAGAAGGGAAATGGTGAAAATAGTCGGAAACCTGGTAGAGGAAGGGCACGTCGCCATAAGAAACATTCGTAGGGATAGTTTAGAAAGAATACGGACCTTGGATAAGGATAAAGAAATATCCCAAGACGACGGTAGAAGAGCTCAACAGGAGCTTCAAAATGTTACTGATACTTATATTTCCGAAATGGATTCCATCAAATCTCAAAAAGAAAAAGAGGTGATGGAGGTCTGACCCATTGTGCTATGGGTAAAAAGAAAGGTCTACGCCATGTAGCCATCATAATGGACGGAAACGGTAGATGGGCTACTTCCAGGGGTTTAACTCGAAGTACTGGTCACGAAAGAGGCACTCTGAACATTCATAATGTACTTCGGGCTTTTTCAGATCGTGGAGTGCTATTCGTCACTTTGTACGCATTTTCTACCGAGAACTGGAATCGACCTCAAAATGAAGTTGACAATCTAATGAGTCTTACCGTGTCTTCAATAGCCAAACAGTTGGATCAACTTAATTCGGAAGGCATCAAAATAACTCACCTCGGTGAAAAATCATCCCTACCTGACGAAGTAAGGCAGGCTATAGAAAAATGTGAGAACTTAACTTCTTCTAATGAAAAGCTGGTCCTAAATATCGCCTTTAATTATGGAGGCAGAACAGAAATTGTAAAAGCAGTAAAACGATTGCTTGAAGAAAACCGGCATCCAGAAGAAATCACAGAGGATCATATATCCTCAAGGCTATACACCAATGGAATCCCTGACCCAGACATGATAATAAGAACTGCTGGGGAAATGAGGTTGAGTAACTTCTTGATATGGCAATCTGCTTACTCTGAATACTATTCTACAAATACTTTGTGGCCTGATTTTGATGAATCTGATGTTGTAGAGGCCTTGGACGAGTATTCAAAAAGAACTCGTAAATTTGGAGAGCTATAAATCTCGATGGAAACTATGCCAAGTCAAGTTTCAGGAAAATTTAACATGAGACAACGATTGATAAGTACCAGCGTAGCATTACCCCTAGTACTTTCTGGAATCTTTTTAGGCGGCATATGGTTTTCCTTCATAATAATTTTTGGTGCCGTCGTATCCGCACATGAATTAGCCAAAATGTCTGGCACCGATAACCAAAAAACACCACTTATATCTGCCATTTTTTCTGGAATGCTAGTGGGCTCTGTGTATATATATAGCAGCCATTTGCTCAGGAACAATCCTAATAACTGGGAATTACACCTGTCCGCCTTGTCTTACGCACTATTATCCTTGGTTCTGGTATCCATACTCATACTACTCGTGCTAGGCAAAACCAGAAAACTTACCAGCCTCTTCTGTGTGTTATCAGCGGTAGGATATACCGGAGGGTTACTTTCCTTTTCCATTCTCATCCGAAATGGCGACAATGGATTAGGTTGGATTGTACTGATATCGTTGATTGTTTGGGCTAATGACACCGGCTCCTATGTAACTGGAAAGGCTCTAGGCAAGACTCCTTTTTTTCCTTCAATTAGTCCCAATAAAACTATGGAGGGGGCCATTGGGGGCTATTCTCTAGGCATGATTGTCGCGATAGTAGCCGGCATATATCTTTCTGATGCTGCATTCACAGGATCAGTTTTATTTAGATTAATATTAATGGGTGTCATTTTTGTGTCATTGGCCCAAATAGGGGACTTATTTGAGTCAGCATTAAAGAGGAGGGCAAACATCAAGGATTCAGGTTCAATAATGCCGGGACATGGAGGTGCATTAGACAGGCTAGATTCAATTGTATTAGCTTTTCCTGTCCTGTACTATTTTACTCAATGAACGGCGATCAAAAACGGCTATCTATTTTAGGCTCGACAGGTTCAGTGGGCACTCAAACACTGGAAGTTGTCCGAAGCTATCCAGGCCATTTCAAAGTAGTCTGTCTTGGGGCCAATAGAAATACTGACGCTCTCAAAAAACAAATCCTTGAATTTTTACCTAAGGCGATTTCATGTGACTACTACAAAGATGTAAGTGATGATATCAACCTTACACAAACCGTGATGTCATTGGAGCAAATAGCCACTCATGAAGAAGTTGATACTGTTGTCATAGCAACCTCTGGCAACGTAGGTTTGGTTCCTGCTTTCGAAGCTATAAAAAATGGCAAAGACATAGCGATAGCAAATAAAGAGACAATTATCATGGCAGGAGAACAATTAACCTCTTTTGCCAAATCGAAGTCGGTCAACTTGATGCCGGTAGACAGTGAACCAAGTGCAATTTGGCAGTGTTTAAGAGGAGAAAACGGGGACATATCAAAATTGATTATTACGGCTTCAGGAGGACCATTTAGAAATGTTCCGATTCCATCCTTACCAAATGTCACTCCAGCTGATGCCTTAAAGCATCCCACCTGGGAAATGGGTAAGAAAATTAGTGTGGATTCCGCAACTATGATGAATAAAGCTTTTGAAGTGATAGAGGCGAAATGGTTGTTCGAAGTTCCTTGGGATAATATCGAGGTCATAATTCATCCTGAAAGCATCGTTCATTCTATGGTGGAATTTACAGACGGTTCGACTAAAGCACAATTAAGCTATCCCGATATGAAAATACCTATACAGCACGCCTTATTTTTCCCTGAGCGGGCTCAAACGTCTCCAGTGGAATCCTTTAGCCCACAAAAAACCAATACACTTAATTTTGAAACACTAGATAAAGACCGATACCCATGCTTTGATATGGCTGTCAATTTCGCAAAAAAAGGGGGGACCTGGCCTTCTGCTCTAACTGGAGCTGATGAAGCAGCCGTCTCGGCTTTTCTAGACCATAAAATTAAATTCACAGAGATTCAAACAATTATCGAAGAAGCTATAAAGAGCCATAGTTCAGTAGAGTCACCAAACACCTCCGATATGCTGAAAGCATCCGATTGGGGATACAAACAAGTGTCCGATCTCGCCGCTGGAACCTGATTCCTATGCCCAGTTGGTTGTTAGTCATTCCGGTTTTGTCATTGCTAGTATTCATCCATGAATTGGGTCATTTTTTAACCGCAAAAAAATTTGGGATAAAGGTCACAGAATTTGGTTTCGGATTTCCTCCACGGCTATGGGGCATAACAATTGGTGAAACTAGGTACTCCATAAACCTAATTCCTCTTGGCGGATTCGTAAAAATGGTGGGCGAAGAAGACCCCACTGAACCTAGAAGTTTCGCAAGACAATCAATATTAAAGCGATCAATTGTTTTAATTGCAGGTTCTTT
>CAYMZR010000119.1:0-4229 GCA_964394975.1 uncultured Dehalococcoidia bacterium
CAACGTCAACTTGGTGATAATGAAGTAAGTGCTGACCTAGAAAATAGATACCCCTCCACACTATATGTGGGGGGGTGTCTTTTTGTAGATTCAGGAGGGCCAACCTCTGGAGTAGTACCTCCAAAAATCATGGTTCTTAAGCATAAACCCGACACCTTGTAGTCCCGTCCTCCCAAATTAGAAAATCCCATTATTTTTCTACTTGGAAGATTTGTATCCTATGTCGGTTACTTTCAATTACATATAGATGCCCATCTGCGGTCAGTGACAATGCCATTGGAGACCAGAAATATTCCTCTATATGTGACGAAATTTCGTGTCTATCCTTTGGATTGGCGAATTTAATATCCTTCTTATGAAGATCAGATCTTTCTCTCGCCTCACCCTCTTCCACATTTATATCTAAAAAATTGGCCGCCCACGGCGAGAGGTCTGATTGACCGAGATTCATTTGGAGGAACTGTCCATCTCGACCAAGTACTTGAATCCTCTCATTGCCCCAATCACAGACAAACATCCTTCCAAACTCGTCAACTACCACGTCCGCAGGGCGCAAAAATTCTCCTTGGCCGTTCCCAGTTTTGCCATATGATGCAATAAATTTGCCGTTAGGATCGTATTTACATATCCTATCGTTCCCCCAATCTGCAACATATAGATAATCAGAAGAATCGAAATTTAAACGCCAAGGAAGATTCAGTTCTTCGTCGCCACCGAACGAGCGAACATGATCTCCAGCTGAAGTAAAAACTTGGATGCGATTGTTATAGGTATCTGAGATGAAAAGTTCGCCTGCACTATTAAAGGCTATTCCTGAAGGACTATCCAGATCTCCAATTCCTGAGCCAAGGTGTCCCCATTCCTTAAGGAAAATACCATCCTCCGAAAACATCATAATTTTATGAAGATGCTCATCGGTCACATAAATATTTTGATCCGGACCTTCACAGATTGCCGACGGCCACATAAATTGGCCTGACTCAGCACCGAACTCCCCGAAATTTCCATGAAATTCATCCGATGGACCACAAATGGTTACCCTCATCCCTCTACCACTCCCTCTTGCTTCCAGTGAACGATTAAGCACATATATTTTTCCGTTTGATGCGACGACTGCATCATTTGGGTAGTAAAATCCTTTGCCCTCCATCACTGACATCCCGAGTGTCCTTTCGTAAACCAAGGGCTTTTGTGTTTCCTTTACAACCATCGTCTTTCTCCCAAAATTAATGAATGTCTAGCACCTTTGATACTCTGGCGAAGCCGCTATCACCCTAAACAGATCCTCAACAGTTTCACGATCAACCGTACCGCTTTTGTCTACAGTATCCTGTAAAATAGACATAATAGATGGTTTAACTTCGAGGTTTCCCATTTGTTTAAGGCACAACTCAGGGATATTTTTTCCTTCCTTTGCTCCAAACAAAACCTCCTCAACCATGGATACCACTCCAGGCATCTCTAAATTACCCAGTTGCTCAGCCGCAAAGTTGACGCGTTCCACAAGTGCTCCAGTTTCGATCCACTCCTCACCTTCATGCCATCCTTCCACACTAGGGGGATTAGTTAAATGTTGCCCCATGAAAGTCATCTTCATCGTGTGGTCGATAATGTCTCGTCTTGGGCGGTCTAATTGTCTTGATAATCTAAGTACGCCTGCAACAAGCTCTGCAGGACTTTTCATTCTTTTATACCAATTCTCTTCATCTTTAAAAAAATCAGAGTTAAAGAGAATTCGCAACATTTCTTTAATGGAATGGTTATTTTCAAAGTAGGCCTTTTTAAGAATTTCTATCGCTCCGCTATCGATTGGAGCTGTATCATTCCAAGAAGGTATAGGGACTTCATCCCTAACAAAGAAATTGTACATATGCCGTGCTATGTAGGTGGCAGTTGCATCTTCCTGACATATTATTTGCACGATATCTGAACCGTCGAAATTACCAGTTTTTCCCAAGAAGGTTTTTTCTCCATAATCATGGTCTTCCTCTTTGAATTCGAAGTGCCATGCTATTCTTCCATATGGCATATCAGAATCACGATCTGATCTCAAAACCATGTATTCTGTATTGCCAATTGTCCAACCAGTAAAAGCTCTAGCGGCTTCTTTTATGTCCTCTTCTGAATAATTACCAACACCCATCGAAAAGAGCTCTAATAACTCTCTACCATAATTTTCATTAATTGCGCCGTTGTGATTTTCCTGATTATCCAACCATACAATCATTGCAGGATCTTTCGAAAGTTCTACAAGCAATTCATCCAGTTCTGTCAAGCCGTGCCTTCTAAACATATCGATTTGGTTGGATAAAACCTTCCCATGAATTACTTTGGGATACCCAGTGGCGAAAATGCCATGCCAGAACAGCGTCATTTTTTCGATCAATGGAGCCTTAGTGGTAACCATTTGGTATAGCCAATATTCGCTTGGGCCGAACGCGCTCATCATTCCTGATTGTTCGTGATGAAACCTTCTGATTAGATGTTCGCCCATCCAGGATCTATCTGGTGGGTCTAAAAGAGTGTCTACTACCGTTTCATATGATATATCTGATAGGTCATCAAGTTCCGATGAAGTTGCTCCAAACCCGGCTCTTCTCATGAGATGGGCAAGTAACCTTCTATCCCTCTTTTTTTCCATATAAGACCTCCATTAAAAAACGTAATTATGCAAAGGTATCGATTATGTCATCCGAAATTTTTTCAGCCATCATAATCACAGTAGCATTAGTATTAGCTCGCACCACATCCGGCATTATGGAAGCATCTGCAATACGTAGATTTTTGACTCCATGGACCAAACCAGTTTCGCTTACAACTGCAAACACGTCTTCCTTAGGACCCATTTTACAAGTACCGGAAGAATGATGCTGAGTCCCGACTACCGAGTATAACCATTTATCCAAATTCTCATCAGATTCGACATCTAAATCAGTAGGATTAATTCTTGTCTTAATGATTTCATTAAAATGACCATCGTCTGTGAGCCCTAGGCATATTTTTACTGCTTCCCTCATTCTACGGAGATCTTCTGGGTGGTCCAAGTAGTTGTAAAACAAATTTGGCTGTTCAGTTGGATCCGAGGAGTTCAACGTAATTTCCCCACTGCTTATGGCTTTTTGGAGAGCAACGCTAAAACCTAGATAGTTTTTATCGGGGTCTAAAGGAATAGTATCAGGCCTATGTTCACTAGTCATAAAAAGAGGACTCATCTGCATATCATTTCGGATTTCCGAGCCGGGAATCGTGAATCTCATACCGACCTGTTGAGCTTTTGGATCCTCCCCTACCTGGTCCATATAGGATTCAAAAAGGAGAAATGCTGAAGGATGATCCCTGAGATTTTTCCCTACCCCTGCTAGATCTTGAACAATAGATATTCCGAATTCATCAAGATGATTTTTTGGACCAATCCCAGACAGCATCAATAGCTGGGGAGAGTTAATGGCACCTCCGCATAAAATGATCTCTCTAGCATTTAGATCAAATATTTCACCTTGACTTTCCGCCTCAACTCCCACCGCTTGATCGTCTTCGAAAACAATCTTCCGTACAAGTACATCTCCTCGAATAGTGAGATTCATCCTATGCCTAGACAAAGTCAGGTATGTCAAAGCAGCACTCATCCTCACTCCGTCCACATTGTTGAGAGGTTTCATCCCTACTCCAGTGGATTCCGGGTGGTTTTGGTCTTCGGTGAATTCATACCCTTGGGCCATGCATGCATCTATGAATGCCTTTGAAGATGGCATAAGATCATCATTGGAGTATCGGCGAACAGGAATAGGTCCTTCATTTCCATGGAAATCATCTGAACCAAACGTTAAATCATTCTCGGATTTACGGAAATATTTGAGAATATCTAAATAGGACCATCCATGGTTTCCTAATACTGCCCATTCATCATAATCTTCGGGAATTCCTCTAAAGAAGACCTGTCCGTTGACTGAACTTGATCCTCCGATAATTTTCCCTCTCGGAAGACCAAATGTAGCTCTTTCGGGAACGGCGGTCGCCTCATACCCCCAAACAGGTGCTTCAGGGCCATAGGAAGCAGGCCAGGGGATATTTCCAAACTTGACCACATCCGGGGTATCTTCAAAGGTTTTATAATCTGGTCCAGCTTCCAAAAGTAAAATAGACTTGGTCCGATCTTCAGACAATCTCGTTGCTAATACGGAGCCGGCAGAACCTCCCCCAACTATTATGAAATCGTATTTCATCTCTGA
>CAYMZR010000120.1:0-4127 GCA_964394975.1 uncultured Dehalococcoidia bacterium
CAAAGATGAGCAAGTCTAGAGGCAATGTTATTGCGCCAGACGATTATGTGGATGTGGTTGGGGCTGATACCGTTCGAACCTACCTGATGTTCATAGGACCTTGGGAACAAGGAGGAGAATGGAATGACTCTGGAATAAACGGCGCTGCTAGATGGCTTAACAAAGTGTGGGATTTATCCCACGGAGAGCCGGCAAATTTCGCAGCAAACTCAGACTCCAACACTGAAAAGAATTTGAACAGACTATTGCACAAGACCATTATGCGAGTTGGAGAAGATATAGAGAAATTCAAATATAACACCGCGATATCCGCCTTAATGCAGTTCACAAATGCCCTTGGGGAAGACAAGCTTTTTGAAAAAATTGATTATGATCAATGGCTGAATTTGACCCAAAATTTATACATGATGATGGCTCCTATAGCACCGCACTTGTCTGAGGAACTGTGGGAAAAATCAGGTATGAAATCCAGTGTACACACCCAAGAATGGCCTAAATATGATGAAAATATAGCAAAAGATGATGAAATTACCCTCGTCGTTCAAGTTAATGGCAAGGTTAGAGCAAAAATTTCTGCTTCAGCTAACATCACAGAAGCTGATGCAAATGAAATTGCAATGGAAGATCCAGGTGTTCAAAAACACACGCAAGGATTAGAAATCAGGAAAGTTATATATGTACCAGGAAAATTATTAAATATCGTCGCCAATTAGTCGTTATCTAAGCTCGACACAAACGGAGAAGCTAATGAAAGTATCCATAGCAGTACTACCAGGGGACGGAATCGGACCAGAAGTCATTAATGAATCAATAAAGGTACTTGAAGCTATCGGCAATCGATTTAATCACGTTTTTGAGATTGAATCCGGAAGGGTAGGGGGTAATGCAATAGATGATTATGGAACCCCTTTGCCTCAGGAAACCATTGATATTTGCAATGATTCAGATGCAATTTTATTCGGTGCGGTTGGGGGCCCTAAATGGGATGATCCAAATGCCGATGTTCGTCCAGAGGATGGTATTTTGGCGATCCGCAAATCGTTAGGTTTGTTTGCTAATTTAAGACCCGTAAAAGTTTATCCTGCATTGATAAACTCGAGCCCCCTCAAACCAGAAATTTTGGAAGGGGTGGATATGATGGTATTACGAGAATTAACTGGTGGACTGTATTTTGGAAAACCGAAAAAACGATGGCACACCTCCAGGGGTCGCAGAGGAGTTGATACCCTTAAATATACCGAGTCTGAAATCGTACGCATTTTGAAGGTTGGATTTGAGCTCGCGATGGAAAGGCGAAAGAAGCTAACATCGGTGGATAAACAAAATGTCTTAGAATCCTCCCGTCTTTGGAGAGAGATAGCAATTGAAGTAGGTAAAGATTATCCAGAAGTGGATTTAGATCACATTCTCGTAGATAACGCTGCCATGCAGTTGATCCGCAACCCTTCTGATTTCGATGTAATTGTTTCCGAAAATACATTTGGTGATATTCTCACGGACGAAGCCTCAGTCCTGTCAGGATCGATGGGAATGCTGCCATCAGCAAGTTTGTCCAGTTTGCCAGGTAAATCAGGAAGGCGAACTAAAGTGAGTTTATATGAGCCTATACACGGCAGTGCCCCTGACATAGCTGGTAAAGGAATAGCAAACCCAATAGGGTGCATACTAAGCACGGCCATGATGCTTAGGCTTTCTTTCGGTATGAATGACGAAGCAGACGCAATCGAAAAATCTGTTGAAGCAGCCTTAGCAGAAGGATACAGAACTGCAGACATTGCTAGTGATGGTGGCAGTGAGGTAAACACCAGCTCTATGGGCAACGTTATATCAGGGTCTATTTAAAATGAGATAGATAACAAATAGATGCTCTTTAGCAAAGGCAATAAAATCGACTATTGCCACCGTGATCAATATTGGTTACAAAAACTCAGTTTGCTTTTAAAACGGCAACTCTGAGGCTATATCGTAACCTTCTGCCAATGACTGCAGTTCTCCCCAGGTAGAATCTTCAACAAATATTCCTTCTTTTCGTTGCCGGGTCTCATTTCTGTATTCGATCTCGCCCGGATACAAAACTTCGTCAAACCCAGGAGCCGTCTCAGAACTTTTTAGATAAGAAGCAAATTCAGTGACCTCATCTTTAAAATCCTGTATATCTCTAAAAGCTGAAACATTAAAAACTGAAATAAAACAGCCATCATTATGTCTTCCCGACGGGTCATGGCCGAAGCCCAAACCGGTTAGAATTCCTGAAAATATTTCAACTATTGATGAAAGTCCATAACCCTTGTGGCCCTGATCCCCACCGAGAGGCAAAATGGCCCCTCCATTCTTTAATTCACCTGGATCTGTAGTAGGTTCTCCGTCCTCCTTAACCACCCACCCACTTGGAATGGTTCCCCCTCTTGCTTGTGCCAAATTAATCTTACCTGCAGCCACAGCACTAGTCGCCATATCAAGAAAAAATGGCCCTTCCAGATTACTAGGCATCGCGATTGAAATCGGATTGGTTCCCAATCTTTTTTCTCGGCCCCCAAATGGAACCACAGCTTTTGCCGATCGACCAGAGTCAGCAGTAATCATTCCAATCATATTCGCTTCGGCAGCCATTAGTGGATAAGCCGCTAACCGACCAATATGACTTTGCCGATATACAGTAGCCGCGGCTATGTTCTGAGTTCTAGCCTTTTCTATGGTCTCTCTCATCAACCTCTCCGTGACAGAATAACCAAACCCCCAGTGCCCATCCACCACGGTAGTCGTCGGGGTATCTTTGACAATCTCGTATTTCGCGCCTGGAACTATGTGGCCTCGATTCACCCTGTCGATATACGTCGGTATCTGAATTATCCCATGCGAATCATGACCGGCTAAATTGGCCCCAATAGACAAGCGAGAAATAACTTTGGATTCCTCTTCTGAGGCACCGGCCTTAATAAGCAATGCTGTAGCAATTTTTTCCAATTCATTCGGCATAATTGAAGGCATAATCTATCTCCTATAAATTTAAAGCCCATGCTTTTGATCTTTCCACCGCTTTAGACCAGTTATTCAGTTTGTCATCCCTTTCTATTTGTTCCATGAATGGAGTATATACCGTTTGAGATTCCCACATTGCGCTTATATCGGACAGAGAGCCCCAAGTTCCTGAACCGATACCAGCGATGAAAGCGACCCCTAGCACCGTCGTTTCCTGGACAGCCGCCCTGTTTATCTTGCAATTACTGATGTTTGCTTGCATTTGCATCAACAGCCCATTGTTTGTCGCCCCACCATCCACCTTTAATTCCAATATATCGTTAGCAGAATCTTGCTGCATTATTTTCAAAATGTCCCCGCACTGATAAGCAATGGCTTCGAGTGCCGCTCTTGCGATGTGAGCTTTGTTAGATCCTCTAGTTAATCCAACGATAGTCCCTCTAGCATCCATATCCCAATAAGGAGCGCCTAACCCCGTAAAAGCCGGCACAAAATATACTCCATCTGTGTCGTTTACCGAACGAGCAAGTTTTTCCACTGAATCGGAAGAATCAATGATGTTTAATTCATCTCTTAACCACTGTACAGTCGCTCCGGCTGAAAACACACTTCCCTCCAGAGCATACTCAATTCCACCTTTTACTTTCCAGGCCACAGTGGAAAGAAGACCTTTGTCGGATCTTTTGATTTCACCGCCGGTATTCATCAATAAGAAAGCCCCGGTGCCGTAAGTACATTTTGCATCCCCAATATTGAAACATGCCTGTCCAAACAATGATGCATGCTGATCACCAGCAACACCCGATATAGGGACTTTCAGACTGTCTAATACATTGATTTCGCAATATCCAAAGTCAGCATCCGAATCGCAAATTTGAGGTAATAATTCCCTTGGTATATCGAATATATCTAAAATTTCCTGAGACCACTCCTGAGTATCTAGGTCAAGAAGCATGGTTCTTGATGCATTAGTTACATCAGTCACATGGTTTTTGCCACCAGTCATATTCCAAATTAGCCAGCTGTCCACAGTTCCAAAGGCCAATTTACCTTGCTTTGACTTCTCATAAGCCCCTGGGATCGTATCCAAAAGCCATTTGATTTTAGTCGCCGAAAAATAAGGATCCATGGAAAGCCCAGTGATCTTG
>CAYMZR010000121.1:0-4117 GCA_964394975.1 uncultured Dehalococcoidia bacterium
GGGCCTTAAGACATTTTATTGAAATGAGAGGAGCTATTTTTGCAGATTGGGAAATAAGGTTTCTTGCTATTGAAATGTTAAAGCTTCTCGAAAAAGAAGCCCCTCTATTGTTCGGGGACTTTTTGGTTGAAGACCTGAGCGATGGCACTCAAATAGCATATCCAAAGTATTCGAAAGTGTAAGCAATCTAAACTTTAGGCAATCTGTTTACCTTTATTGGGTTTCAAACTCCCAATACAGTTGCCATGACAAGGAGAAAAAAGTGTTGTCAGACAAAACAGGTTTCAGGCACAGACCCAGACCCAAATTCGATTGGTTTATACCTATAGATGGCGATGGCAAACACATCGGAACAGATAAGGCTGAAATTCCCCCCACATTTGAGTACCTCAAGGAAGTTGCACTAACGGCCGAAGAAAACGGTTTCTATTCCCTACTTATCCCCACCAGATTCTCAAATGGTTTATTCGATGAAAATGCTCCCCTAGCTGAAACTTGGACTACAGTCGCGGCTTTAGCGTCAGTGACCAAAAAGATAAGGTTCCTAGTGGCTATTAGACCTGGATTTATATCAGTCGGATTATTTGCACAAATGGCAGCTACTCTAGATCAAATATCTAACGGGCGATTGGATCTAAATATTGTCCCAGGTGGAATTGACGGCGATATGGAAAGGTTAGGTGAGAAAGCCAGTCATGACGCAAGGTATGAAAGGGCCTCAGAATTCATAGCGGCCTGCCAAAAACTGTGGGAAAAACCAGTGGCAACCAATTTTGACGGTGAATTTGTTAGTTTAAATGGTGCCGTGTGTTCTCCAGGTCCCAAAGGTAACCCATCTTTTTATCTTGGGGGCGCATCTGAGTCAGCTTTAAACCTATCTGCAGACAAAGCTGATACATACTTAGCCTGGATCCTTCCAAAAGAAATACTAGGCCCTCACCTGGCCAAAGTCAGCAAAAAATATATTGATAAAGATCGGTCTCCCAGATTTGGCCTTAGAACTCACATAATTGTGAGGCCATCTGAAAAAGAAGCCTGGGAAACCGCCGAAGAATTACTATCTGAAGCATCAGATGGAGTCTTAAAACAAAGAGGAACATTTTCTGAAGACACCGCTATGGTGGGAAGAAAATCGCAAACTCAAAAATACGAAAATAACAAAATGTCCACTCATTTGTGGAACGGGATTTCGAACGTAAGGGTTAATTGTGGTACGGCAATCGTCGGAAATGTCGACCAAGTTTCAGAGGAATTACTTAGTTACTGGAAACTTGGGGTAGATGAATTTATTTTGTCAGGATTCCCACATGTAGAAGAATGCAACGTAATATCAGAACAGTTATTACCCGTCCTGATTGAAAAAATAGAGGAGAAGTCACAAGTATGAAATGGGTACGATATCAAGCAGGTGATGGAATATTTTACGGTCTATTAAACGAAGGTAAAGTAACAAAAACTATTGGCTCCCCATTCACAGAATATGAATCAACGGATCAGCACATTTCTCTTGCTGAAGTAAGAATTTTGCCACCCGTGATACCCAAAACATTTTATGCTGCGGGAATAAATTATAAAAAACATGTTTTGGAAGCAGCTGCCCTACTTAATAGGGATCCAAACTTACCCGAAAAAGCAGACATTGGGTACAGAGCCAACAATGCAATCATCGGTCACGGAGACCCCATAGTTATACCAAAAGACGCCACTGACAAGATTCATTATGAAGCTGAACTAGTAGTTGTTATTGGAAAGACGGCCAAAAATGTATCCATGCAAGACTCATTAAAATATGTATTAGGTTATACAGTTGGCAACGATGTCAGTGAACGTACTTGGCAGGCATCTGACAGAACTTTGTGGAGAGCAAAAAATACCGACACGTTTAAACCCATGGGACCATGGATTGAAACTGAAGCAGAACTTAACCAAATGGTCACCACAGTAAGACTCAATGGTGAAGAAACTATTTCTTTTGAAACCAACGATATGATTTTTGGAGTCGAAAAGTATATTTCGGAAATTACTAAATACCTTACTTTACATCCTGGAGATGTAATCTGGATGGGAACCGACGGAACATCCAAAAATATGAAAGATGGTGACACCTGTGAAATTGAAATTTCTGGTATAGGAACACTTAGCAACCCAGTCACTAGAGCTGTCTAAGAGCCTTTGGCTGTTAATTAAGGAGATATTATGAGCACAATAGAATCGGTTTTGGGGCCCCTAGACACATCTAATTTAGGCTTTACCCTGTCTCATGAGCACATTGTTGTAAGCTCTGCCGGAATACCTCAAATATATCCTGAATTTATCCAAAGAGAGGATTCCATAGCGCAGGCCATAAAAGTATTATCCCACGCCAAAACTGAAGGATTAGACTCAATAATCGATGTAACCACCTTGGATTTGGGCAGAGATATTCACATGCTGAAACAAGTCTCTCAAGAGTCGGGAGTCAACATAATCTGCGCGACGGGGACATGGAGAGATATACCAAGAGTATTCTGGAATGCGTCCATTGATAACGTGGCCAATTTGTATAAAAGAGAAATAACCACAGGAATAGAAGGCACCAATATAAAGGCAGGAATAATTAAAGTAGCGAATGACATGGGTGGTGTGACTAGAGAAGGAGAAATTATCCTCAGGGCTGCCGCAAGAGCACAAAAAGAAACCGGAGTACCCATATCTACTCACACTTGGGCTCCAGACCGGGTAGGCGAACAGCAGGTCAGAATATTTGAAGATGAAAAGGTTGATTTAAATAAAGTCTATGTTGGGCACAGTAATGACACAATGGACATTCATTATCTGGAAAGCCTGCTGGACAAAGGAGTTTGGATTGGTCTAGACAGATACCCTGGCGGCAGAACAATGGGGACCCCTAATTGGGAGCAAAGAACTGAGACTGCTATGAGACTAATAGCAGATGGTTACGGTGAAAAGATTATGCTTGGACATGATTGGTCGGTAACTTTGAGCATAGACTCGAAAGAAGGCCAAACCAGTCGATCCAAATATAATCCAGACGGGTATTTGTTCATAACTAGACAGGTACTCCCGAGACTCAAAGACTTAGGTGCCTCAGAACGAGACATACAAAATATTATGGTTGATAATCCGAGAAGGTTTTTCGAATGACGAAACTAAAAGCGCCCGCAGTAAATTTACTACGGGCGCTTTACATGTGGAGGCGTTCCAGAGAACACCTACCTGGTCGACCTCCTACTACTACTATCCAACGCGACTTACCTCCTTTTAAAAGACCCTCTATAAGCTTTCATCCACCCATGCGTTTCTGTCTTCCAAACATATTATATATGGAGGCATACCAAAAGTGGATACGAATTATCGGACAAAATTTATCTAATTAGGATTATTACTATGGTCAAATTTTCTGGAGCGATCATATGGACTAATGATTTGGCTCGTATGCAGCTTTTCTATGAAAATATGTTAAATCTCAAACCTCATTCAATCAGAGATAATTTCATTGCGTATCGATGGCATGACCTGAGGTTTAGCATTGGATTACATTCAGAGGTGCACGGCAGTTCAAAAGAACCATTCCGCATTATGCTAAATTTCGACGTCCCTAATATACAAAAAGTCACAGAACTATTAAAAAACAACGGCGTCAGCTTCCTTAGGGATCCTGAGAAGGAACATTGGGGAGGTTGGGTATCCACATTCCTAGACCCAGACGGAAATACAATCCAATTACTTCAACAACCAGATCTCTAATCGTCTTCGAAACCACGCTTCCTCAAATTGACAGCTTCTCTCAAATATACATTGACAATATCAGCAGAAGATTTATCAGTATTCACATGAACCATAACTCTAATACATTTCTCCAGTGCTCCAGGAACCTTCATCTCATGGGCGCACATCAGGGCTACGTCCACCCATCCCATTTTCCTAGCCGCAACCGGCGGAAATTCTGCATTCAAATCTTGGGTAGTTGTGAAGAAAGCGCTGATTATATCGTCCAATTCAAGAGAATTTTGTTTCGTTAATTCCTTTAACATCTCTGTTGTGGCAGCAAGAATCTCTTCCGAACTGTTTGCAGGCGCTGTAATGGCGCCTCTTATAGCCCTCACTTTGGACATTT
>CAYMZR010000122.1:0-4073 GCA_964394975.1 uncultured Dehalococcoidia bacterium
ATGCGAACCGCGGATGGGGTAGTGTCTCTCTATAGGGTGGTTACGGTTTCCGACCAACTATCGCCACCCGTCTCTTTGTATACGATGACGTGTTTCATGACGTTATCTTAACTCAAGAGTGCAGATCAGACAGGAAATTGGAACCGCTAAAGATAATAGGTCATAAACCCAGTCTTTTTCTGTTCACTATGACCAGAGGCAACATCAACATTGCCAGTACAGAAACACCTTCACGAGCCGAGGTGGATGCACATGAACCACCAGTTGAATCTTCTGCCATATCACCCTGCCCTTCTGGCTGTGTTTCATCTTCACCTGTGGCTCTTCCAACAAGACTAAACCTACTTCGGCTGCTCGATGATCTACTCGTGGTTGTCTTCTTGTCATCGTCCTTGGAAGGTGAACTCCTGAACCCAAAGAAGTTGCCAAAAGTCCTCCGCGTGGGGGCTTTGTTTGTAACAGCCTTTTGTTGTTCCGGCTGCTTCGGGGGAGCAGATGTAACGGGCTGCCTCGAAGATTTAGAGGTAACAACCGGTGCCCTTCCATATTTGTTAGTTGCCTGAGGCGTTGGGGTCACTGAAGGTCCGGATTTTGAACCTGGTGAAAACAGAATTGGCGCCCGAGTATTGGTCTTCGGGGTTTTCTTTGGGGGAACAGGTTTCATAGTAGCGGTCGGTTTTTTTGTCGCTGTAGGAACCTTAGTGGCCGTGGGTTGAGGCGTAGCGGTAGCGGGAATCCCACCTGAAACTTCTGTTTTTACATCATCATTTATAGAAATTGCTTCTTGTATCAATTGCCCGGCTGTTGAAACCTCGTCTATAACCCCTATCGATTCCTCAATATTATTTCCAGAAGGAGCGGCATCTCCGTGCCCTACTGTGATTTTCTCTTCAATAGATATAACAATTGGCGTTGGGGTTTCAGCAAATATTGATTTCGAAGGGGAAACCAATATAAAAGCAACTAAAATTGCCGATGCAGTTAAAAAACGATTCTTAGACAATTCTACCAATAACCTTCCCTACATAATCTGGTTTTTATCAATTTGATTTACTGACAACACATGCATAGATATATCAAAACTCTGTGGGAAACAAGTCAACCGTATTATTCGAAAGATATTGACACGTTGAAAGCGATCAATTGTCCAACTTGCACTGGAATCGGGTCCTTAAGTTCTTTTCGTGTGAACTGATGGCTGATACCTAATGCTCCCCCATTATTAGAGTCAACTTTTTCAAAATTGGTATAAGTCCCGACATCATGTATGGCATAGAAATCCGCCGGAATGCTACAAACAGCTTCAAATTCTAACTTTGTTTTATACCCCTGATAGCCTCCGCTATCTGGATGTAATACTGGGCTAGGATGGATGTTTTCAGACTCGCACTTGCCTCCTGAGGCAGGATCAAGAGCGATAATCCTCCAGCCATCCCACTTATACTGGTAGTTACCACTCGAGGAATTTAACGACCCTCCAACCAAAATTCTCCCTAAGACAAAACCAGCTCCTGTCATCTCGTTTCTAAAGGCATAGAGCTGCTCAGTCCCAGTCTTCGGGTCCGTGACCTTCACTTCCCAGTCACCGTGAACTTTTATCCCTTCACTCATTCCATCATTAGTCTTCGCAACCACGGGTTCCTTCATATTTTGGGAAAAGACCGGTGTAATCGCTATAACTGCCATTGCCACAAGGGCAAGTGTGATCAAACCAAATAAACGCATAATTAAAGACTCCCGCTAACTATAGAGATTATCTTAGATACTCACGGATTATAAGGCATAATCACGGGATTGATAGGGTGAAATCACCTATTCCCTATTCTTGATACCGTGGATGCCAGCCCGGCCCGGCCCAATTGTTAAGCTTTCTTGGAGTTAATTTAACAAGAACCCGAGGCATGTGTTTGGTGTCCTCGTAATACTGAACAAGTTCCGGTAAGACTGGCAAAGGTCGTGTTTATACACCATTTCCTTCTTATATTCCGTGTTTACAGGGTAATTGGTTTTACTCGAACTACGCTGAATTCTGGCGCATTCTAGACATAAAGGACCCACAAAAGGACCCACAAATATTTTCTGCCTGATATCAGCCCGTGTCGGGAATTTGGTCGGCAGAGATGAACCGGTTGGAGTATGGCCGCACCTTTATATTGGTATGTAGTGGCTCAGACTATTTCTCGGAACATTTGATTACTACCCTATTAGCTCTCTAATAGCATCATCCGCAATTTTTCTTTCGTAGGGTTGAGACAATGACCCTCCTACATGGCCCCATATAGAAGAGATTTCCCTAAAAGTAGCATTCGGAATAAGCGATGCTTCGTCTCGATTATCGTCTGACCAGAAATATTGGTCTGTAGAGGTCGGCATTATGAAACCTTTGGCTTTTATCGATTCCAAGGCCACTCTAAGGTTTCTTTTATATAGTGCATTGTTGCTGATATCAGCGTTCTGCCAAGCTCGGATGTGCACCAGAATATCATTAGGGTCCTTCGGCCCTAAACGATCGTCGAAAGCATCAGGCATTTCTTTAAAGGATTCTAGGCCAAAATTTTCGTGGCCGTTCTGTCTGAAAAATTCTTGTGAGAAAGCCCAGGCGGAATAGATCGTGTTGAAAGCCTTCATTCCACTAGTGGGGTATTCAGTGTAATTCCCATTGTCGAAAACAGGATCAACTGCAATAGCTGTGGCAAGGCTTTCAAGAAACAACCAATTGTGTCCTGAACATTTTGCGGTACCACAGATTGGCACAAAATTTTCTACCATATCAGGGTACATGGCAGCCCAATGAAAAGTTTGCAGGCCACCCATTGAAAAACCTGTCACTAGCCTAATTTTTGAAATACCTAGACCCTCGGTGAGGAGTTTATGTTGAGCTTCAATATTGTCGTAAATCGTGACTGCAGGGAAATTCGGTCCATTGAAAGGAGCCGAAGTATTGGATGGAGAAGAAGAAAGGCCATTGCCAAACATATTCGGAGCAATGATGAAATGTTTTTCTGGAGATATTGCCCTGTTTTCTCCTTCTAAGTAAATCCGCTCAGAATTTTCGTGTGTTCCTCCTACAGGATGTGGTAGAAGAATTACATTGCTTTTATCTTCATTTAAAGTACCTAAGGTTTTATAGGCAAGTTTTGCATTAGGCAAAACTGTCCCACCTTGGAATTCGAAATCACCTAAGTTGAATATTTCATACTCACTTATAGAATCTCGGTAGTGTGGCATTTACTTTTTCTCCAAGGTTGCAAGTTAACTTAATCTCTTGTAGATAACAGTAATCTACCCCTCTGTAATTCTGGAGTTGCCTCCAAACTTTCAACCATATCAAACCAAGCATTAACAAATGCTGGATCTTCATAATTAGTCTTGGCATTTGAGTCAGCTTCCCCTTGATCTTTTGCAGCAAGAAATAGCCAACAGCGATTAATGTTGCCACTCCTCGCGGATATGAAACCAACGGTCTGGCCCTTATCAGCTATGTAGTCAACGACCCTTCTTGCCCTGGGCATAAAATCCCTAGACCTTCCTTTAGCCGGTAGAAGGTGCATAGCATTAAAAGCTCCTGGTTTCTCACTCGGCACATTGGTCATTGGAACAACAATTTCTGCTCTGGTATAAATCAATTTTTCCGCAAGTTTTTTCTGTATTTCGTCTCGCTTTTTACCAGCTTCCGAATCAAATATTGACTCTAAATCTTTATCTGCTTCTGACTGGTCTTCATACCTGTTCATGGTCCAGAACACACCAGGAGTACCGCTTGCAGCGGCGACTAATGCCATGGTGGCCCCTTCGGACTTTCTTAGTTTCGTGTACTCAATCATGTCCTGTGTGAATTCTCTGCCAATTCCTAATGCCGAATTCCACCTGGTTATGTTTATTGCAGCCATTCTTAACCCCCTGGGTAACATATCGGTTAATAAAAAATTAAGACAAATATCGCGCAATAGTAACATTTTGACTAACACACGGTGTGATAGGAATTCGCACTGTTTGGGGTAGATAAATGGGGTACGCACGAAGGGGTGTCACTTAGCATTCTCGCTGATGTGAACCGTGGACGGGCTAGGGCT
>CAYMZR010000123.1:0-4051 GCA_964394975.1 uncultured Dehalococcoidia bacterium
ACAATTGGCTGGGCCACTATCCAAAGGCTCACAGCCGTGTAAAACACCATTAAAAACAGCATCGGATATTGACTTCTGACAGCCACAGAGTGAGCCTTTGTTTTCCTCAAAGCTATTACGTGAGCAGTGAATACAGATATTATATGGCCTGTTACCAAGGCAACAACCGATAATATCCATGCAAACCTTGCGTCAATAATAGCGATATTGACCTTAAAATCTGATGTGCCAAACAAGTTCCATCCGAAACCATACGGATCCGAAATCAATGGAATTATCTCCTGTCCTGTTATCAGTAAAAAGGAAAAATAATGGGAAAGATTGTAAGCTAAAGCTATTGGCACCAATGAAAATACAAAGCTCATCCTAATATCAGCTGGTGCCATTTGCCCATGGGACATTCGAGATATAAAGCCGCATACATACAGATATACCCCAACAAAAATTATCGGAATTAAAATTATTCCCAATGTTTCCACCGTGCTAGCTGCAGAACCCGGAAGCGGGTCAATCAGGGGCCACAAAAGAGTCTGAATCTCGACCCAGGCAGAGGTTTCAGAAAGACCATCAAAGGAAACTGTAGCCAGCGCAGTCACATGGAAAAACATTATTGCAGGGGTAACTCGATCTCCTCGAGACAAGCCAGCTGACCAAGGTCTTAATAATAATTTCTTATTCTGTGGAGGTGTATTTTCCCAACACTCATAACAATCAACACAATCTAATAATTTTAGATTTTCTCTACATCCAGAGGAACAGTGGGCACACCATTGTTCCCTGCCCTTTATTCTTAATTCAGTAGCAGAAAAACGAGCAAACAAATTAAAAAGAACATAAAAAGGGTCTCCGTGAGCCAACCACACGTGCTTTCCAAATAAAATCATTCCTCCCCATGTCAGGAATGAATACACAAGTAACATGATTCCCAAACTGAAAGGCTCGGAACTAGCGGGGTGGACGTTTTCAATCCAGGCAAAAAGTAAAAAGAATCCGAGTGCTGGCCACGCATCCAATTTTTTGGGCCAATCTATAAAACCGGTATGCTTACCAAATACCTGTTCCCAGTAATTGAATATTACCAGCCATGGATTCGTTATTAACCAGATGTTTCCCACCAAACATACAATGTAGCCAATACCAACAAACCATATTATCCAAACAAATACAGGTGCAAAATTTTCTATTGCATTTGAGGTACCAATAAGACCAGTAGTTACTAAAAGAAAAAGAATCAATATGGAAATTAGGCTGAATAATTTCCCACCAATTTTAATAAACCATGCGGCTATAGAAAATTGGTAAATATTTAGCGTAGGATACTCGTTGCTAGTGGTGCTAGATCTTATGAACCAACCAATAACAAAAAAAGAAAAAACAACCGTTAGAGCAGCACCGATTAGAAAGTAACTCAGAGGGATAGGTAAATCGTATCTTTCTCCAAAGCCATGGGCACTAACCTTCGGTACAAACAAAAGAGTAAAAACAACGAAACCGGTTAGTGCCGTATATATTTTTATTTTAGTGGTCACCATTTCACAAAATCAGTTACGGATAAACTTCCAAGGTTATTAAGGTTTTTTCTTCTGAGCCACTATTTGAATGGCTTAAGTGATCACTATCGGCTGATGACTGATCCGTATGTTGAGGCAAGCCGCTAGTAATTCGAACTTTTGCTTCTGATTCGATTGTCCATTCGATCTTGGCTCCAGGCTTCACCACCACGGTTAAAGGATAAAACTGGGGCTTTCCATCTTTTACTGCCACAAATACCTCGCCGCCAATCCCATGGTGATTCGACACCTCTATTTGGCCCACAGAATCATGACTCATATGATCATGATATGGAATTATAGTCTCCTTAAAATCAGTAGGTATTTCATATTTATAGGTATCTCCTGCACTTAAGGTCTCAGATTCAAATAAAGCTGCATGAGCCTCAGTGTCAGTAGAAATATGTCCATGACCCGAATGGGAACCATGGTCCCCATGATGTCCCGATTTTACTTCATGGGTAGTCACTGCAAATCTTCCGGTAGCATTGGCTTTGAATCCCATGACAGCAGTGTGTCCAGCTGAAATCGTCTTCTCAATATCATATCCGTGCAAGTGAACCATAATTTCAGAATCAGAAGCAAAATTTAAAGTGACATCTTCATTTTTCTTTATCCTTAAAGTGCCAACATCACCAACCAAATTCCCACTATTGATCGTAATATCAAATTCTGTACTGGTCGAAGATTGATCACTTCCTGAAGAGCTACAAGCTGTTGATAAAACAAAGAGGAGAGATACAACAGCAGTATATATAATGAATTTATTATTTTTCATTAACCATTCCTAATTTTTCGTTTCTTTCTATATTCTTTAACCCAAGAACGTAGCGACAAACTCAGAATGCCTAGGAAAAACAGCAGGGTTCCTACCGTTAAAATTGGCACTATCGGATTTTGCTTTTTAACTTCAATCTGATACACAACAGGAGAAAGATTTTCTTCCCTTATAGATACTACCATTGTTACTAGCCAAATTCCTTCTTCTTTTAAGGAAGTATCAATCTCATAATACATTGGGTCCATAAGACTATTGGTCATTTGATAGGGACCTATTTTCTGTTGGTTAGGGCTCGAGAGAACCGCAAAGAACTCTATGTCAGCGTCCATATATTTCACGCCCGTTTCCTTATCTTCCACATAGGCAGCAAAATGAGTCACACCGATCGTTGGAGAAGGAGGCGCTGTACCTAAACCTATGATGTATTTTTCAGTTACTTTTTTTTCATATGAACGTATCGAACCATTAGCTTCAACCAAAAATACCGATTGAATATATAGTCCTAAAAGTAACGACGATACCAAAATAATGGCACGGAGCCAGAGCATTTATTCTCTCCACCTTCCTAATTAAGGGCAAGCTACAATTCTAGAAGTACTCACTATAGGATTGGCGGGGGAATCTCAACAGTCGAAGTTGCGTCTTTATAAAAGGCTATGTTTGAAATCAACAAGTTACCTAATTCAAGGGGAGCCCTCGGCACTTGGTGCTCTGTTTTTAACAGATCAATATGAATTCCGGCTGACCCTAGTCCCAAGTCTTTTGTTACAAACCCGGGTGTAGACGGTAAGGGAATATCTGATTTGGGGTGAGTATGCTCAACTAAACCTATATGCGTATGGTTTGCTACATGAGTCAAATGAGAGTGGTATGGGTCTCTCTCCGGAAAATGGTGATCCAACATAACCCCCATCGAGGAAACTAAAAAGGAGATTAGTAAAACTAGAGGTGGTATTCTCCACAGAATCCCGTGTGTCACCCTAGAATCAATTAGTACCATTTTAAAGCGAAACCTGAACGTCCATTTCTGTTGCCACAGTCTCCATATCCTTATCGCCACGACCAGACAAACCCATCAATATAACCTGATCTTTGCTCAAAGTAGGCGCTAGTTGAGAAACATGATAAACCGCATGCGCAGGTTCAAGTGCTGGAATTATTCCTTCAGACTCACATAACAATTTGAAGCCTTCAAGTGCCTGAACATCATCCACACTTACATATGATGCTCTATTGCTGTCGTTCAACCAGCTATGTTCTGGGCCAACCCCAGGGTAATCCAATCCTGCTGAAATACTATGAGTCTCTATAATCTGACCATCTTCATTTTGAATTAGATAAGACATACTTCCGTGCAAAACACCTATCGACCCAGCAGAGATTGTAGAAGAATGTCTGCCAGATTCTATACCATCTCCTCCTGCCTCAACTCCTATCAAGTTGACCCCCTCATCACCAATAAAATCGTAGAACAAACCCATTGCATTACTGCCACCTCCAACACAAGCTATTACATAATCTGGCAACCTTCCCATCTGTTCTAAAATTTGTTTTCTGCTTTCCTGTCCTATTATTCGTTGAAAATCACGCACTATCATTGGGTAAGGATGAGGCCCTACCACACTCCCAATTAAATAATATGAATCATCCACATTAGTCACCCAATCTCTCATCGCCTCGTTAATAGCATCTTTAAGTGTTTTACTACCGGAATCCACAG
>CAYMZR010000124.1:0-3930 GCA_964394975.1 uncultured Dehalococcoidia bacterium
ATATAAAGCTACTGAATTTTCAGTACAAGAGAGAAAACACCTAAATGTGCATGGTTACAAACTTTTGAGGATGTATGAATAAGGGCTAAGACTGTTAGTGAAGATTAACCACTGTGTTGAGTATAAATGAAGATAATCCAATCTTTAAAATGATCTTAACTGGAGGCACATCTTCGAGTGCTGTTAGAGGTACCACTTCTTTTAATCACAAACTTTCAGCAAAGGTTAGGTTAAAACTTCGCGGGTTTGTCTTCCGGTATCCTCTTACTAACTGGGCATAACGTGGGGATAAGTGTCTATAATGCAAGACGTAATCCATCAGGAGGGAATATGGGTATTTTGGTACAGCGGGAATTCACTGTCAGTCGCGATCACCGACAGGAGTTTGAGCGTCAGAGTCGCCTTGGGACTTGGGTGAAAATGCGCCACAACGGTGCACAAATGATCGCTTTTGGCGGCTGGGCGTTCGGCGGTCAAGGTGACGTGGTGGTCACCCATTCGACCTATGCGGACTTCGATCATTGGACGGCAACGCGACCTTGGGGCGCATTCTCAATCGATTCTGAACGTATCGAAGAAAGTCGGCACGCCAGCGAGATATTCGTCGGTCGCCCACGGCTCATCGATCACTCGCGCACAACGATCATAGAATATGACAACGAGTTATCCGAACCGACGCCTTTCTACCGCCATAGCGGCGATGAGTTAGCTTCCCTACCGCAGACTTATGGTCCTCAGTCTATCCTTGCAGAGTGCCGTTATCAGATTCACTCAGGATCTGAAACAGAATTTTGTAAGCTGTCCGCAGAGACCTTATGGCCCTGGCTTAGAGCACATGATGCACGAATGGTACTCTACGGTAAGGACCTGCTGGCGGCGCCGAACGAGGTGGTGGAACTGACTGCCTACCGTTCGATTAGCGCATGGCATGAACTGTTGACCCCAACTGGAGACACGGAGCATGCCTCTGTCAAGCGGCAGTCACTCATCGTAGACAGGCAGACTCGGCTTCTGATGGTGCAGACGGATTTTGGCGAAAAAGTATAGATACTAGTGGTGATCATTAGTTAGAAAAAATGTAGAATTTTTCACCTAAGTGAGACTTGGAGTATCCACAATGAAATCTATGCAAATGGAGGTTGCTGAAAAAGTATTATTGGAAATCAAGCAATGTTTGAATGACATAGGAATTGTTTTCTTTCTACGCCACGGAACATGTCTGGGTGCTGTCAGGGATGGGAAGCTTATTCCATGGGATGACGATATAGATGTGGGTTCAATTATTGGAATGCATAACCTCGAGGAATCATCAATTGATCGAGCTGTCGACAACTTTCTGAGGGCGGGTTTTCAAGTAAATGTACTGGAGACAGCTTTTCATATTGGAGTAGAACTTTCGAAATTTGGTATACCTGTTGATTGGACCTGTTACAAAATATCCGATGACAGTATTTTTCAGTATCCTGGAGTAAAAATCCCCGTCCATATTTATGAGGATTTAACGCCGGTATGTTTAATGGGAACAACTTTTTTTGTTCCGAATCCACCAGAAGATTATTTGGCACTCAAATATGGCCCGAATTGGACTGTACCAAGGAAGACAGGGTTTGAAGCGGATATCGTAGACTCAATACCGGACTCTATAAATCTTGGTAAACCTTCTATTTATATAAAGGTCCTAAGATTTCTCTTCCCTAGGAAATACTCATTGAGGATAAAGATACTCGACCCTGATTATCGGCCTCTTTCTCATACAAAGGTAACGATTGTAGGTGTCGGTAGAAGTACAACTAATCATGATGGATGTGCCCAGTTTGATCTATACAACAAAGACTATTATGTAGTTGATGTTGGATGTGGAGAAAACAGGGAAATTCTTTATGAAGAGATTTTGAAACCTGGGAAAGAATATTCGTACAGGCAAGACCCTAATGAAAAGCATGGGAGAATCCATGTGCTAAAAGAAAAAGGTATGGCCGTTATTTGATCTAAACATATACGTTTCAAATAAGGAAATTTGGAGAGATGCCAATGACCAGGGTTTATGTTGATATGGTTGCTGATCTATTTCATTATGGACACGCTAATTTTCTCAAACAAGCTAGAAAATTTGGTGACCATTTAATCGTTGGGATTCATTCTGATGAGACAGTGGAAGAATATAAACGAACTCCAATAATGACTATGAAGGAACGCGTAAGTGCGGTAGCTTCCTGTCGATATGTTGATGAGGTCATACCTGATGCACCATTGGTGGTTGATCAGGTATGGATTGACGCTCACCTGATAGATTTAGTCGTTCATGGAGATGATTTTTCGGAGGAAATGGAACAACTTTGCTATAGGACTCCGATAGAATTGGGAATTTTTCGTTTGGTCCCATACACTTCGAATATTTCTACAACTGAGATTATTGAGAGAATAAAGGACGCGACGCAAGAATACTGATTGATCATTGATAGCAATTTTCGGTTGAACATATCGATCATGAAATTTACTATCTTTTTGTCACCATTTGACGGTGGTGAGAATTCTTTCTATTGAATATCCCGTGGTAGAAGAGCAGGTGTAGTCAGATTTCTATGATATACCCAGCACACTGCTGGTGATATCTATAGGAAACTGTCGGCGAATGCCCCAATGGATCTGATTACCCCGTCTGTTGAATCACCCGTCATAGAAAGCACTAGGTACTCTAAACCGGCCTTTTTGTATTCCTCCAGGTCTTTTCCTATTTGTTCCATGTTACCAGTTAGATATGCCCTTTTTACGGAAGAAGGAATGGGATTATCTGTTACTTTAATTGTAGCCCTGAGTGAGACTCCAATTGCTGAGTAGTCTTTCTGCTGTGCTTCACAGATACGTTCTAGTTTGTTTGCTCTATTTAGCAATTCAGAGGGTGTTAAATTTAATCCATGCCAGAAGTTACCGTAATTTGCAGTTCTAAGTAGAGACCTCTCTGAATTCCCTCCTACCCAAATCGGTATTGAGCGCCTGTTAAATGTTTGCGGAAAAAGCCGCATTCCTTGGGTGTGTATATGAGTCCCGTCATATTCAGGGGAAGGATGGTTGGTGGCATGCGACAGGAAGGCCAAATGTTCGTCTGTTACAGATTCCTTATCGATATAACTTACGTCCAATGAATCAAATTCTTCTTTCATCCACCCGCTGCCAATTCCTAGGATTAATCTTCCTTCTGAAAGAACATCCAGCGTTGAAATCATTTTAGTGTTTAGCAACGGGTTCCTGAAAGGGAGAACTAGAACGCTGGTTCCTAGACGTATTTTTTGGGTTTTCCCTGCTATAAAAGACAAGGTTGTTAGGGACTCTAAGATATTTTGAGAATCTGGGTTTGATTTGCCAATCCCAAATTGGTGTGGATATCGTTGTGAAATATCATTGGGATAGACGGTACGATCGCTTACCCAAACGGATTCATAGCCTTTGAGTTCAGAAATTTTGAGTGCTTCAACTAAAAAATCTCTCTGCTCAGTTTCTTTATACACCGGCGTCGCGGCAGTCGTTAAGGCTATACCAAATTTCATTTTAGGAACTCCTATGTCTTCTTATTATTGCCATGGTTTGGGCTAGGCTTTTGGTTTAAATCTTTGCTGATGACGCGCTCTTGAATCTCGAAATTGGTTTTTTTATGTACTAAAACGCATTTCCTTTTCTTGCTTTGCTTTATACCATTCAGGCAATACTGAACTATTTATGAATAAATTATATGGTGTAGGAGTTTCATAATGGGATCTAAAATGCTTACAGGCTCTATGATGTTGGGTGGGATGATATTAGGCTTCATTACGACGTTTTTAGAGACTTCAACTTCGGAAACTGACAGCTTTGCTGTTGCGGCGCAGCAGCTTATTGACAGCTCGATGCAGTCTGCGCTTTCAGGAACGGTATTTACTATTTCAATATTGGCTA
>CAYMZR010000125.1:0-3790 GCA_964394975.1 uncultured Dehalococcoidia bacterium
ATTTCCCAATCTGCAAAAATAGCTCCTCTCATTTCAATAAAATGTCTTAAGGCCCTAACATTCGCAGTGATAAAAATTTTCGTTTCTGTGGCGTTTGGTAGTACTGACCGAGCAGCTTGCCTTATAGCTTTCCTTCTATCGGTGTTGCTATCAAACATTTCTTTAGGTAGTGAATTTTCTAATGCCTTAACGAGTTCCGTGTAACTTTCTGCTGCGTGTATTAACGCTTCATCTAAGACTTGCCGTGCTTCTATGGAGGATGGTCTCTCTGACGAAAGAGCTGGTGGTACTACAAATGTTCCTTCGTTTTCATCCACGTATCTTTGAGATCTCTGACTATATGCAAACCCAGCTCTATGCCGAACCAATTCATGAGTAAGGCTCCTGGAAACACCCGTAACTATGAAACCGTAGTTTACGTGTTCAAAGACACTACCATCACCAGAACTTAAAAGGTTGTTTATGAAATCAGTAATATCCCTCCTGCCTCTACCGTAACTCATGTAGCACATTCTGGCAGATATTTCTATTACCGCCGCAGATTCATCATCTCCAGCCCTCACGGAGTCAGGGATAGGGGGGACATTTTCATTTTCAAAAAAATTTGCGATTTGGGACCAATTAACAGCAGGTTTAGTGACAAGATAAACACTAGGTTTTTCTTTGAATGACATAAACTTCTCCAAGGAGCTTTAATTTGATTGAATCTTATCACTTAGCCTTGAATTTTGGCATTCTGTGGGGGCTAAATATGCTAGGCGTAAAACCACAATTTGAATTGGTGACCAGAGCTTCACCGTGCTATACTGAAGGTTGGCAAAAAAATTAATCAGTGGAGTATTCCAGCATTGGCGGAAAGAAAGCGAAATTATGAATTAATTATGGCACTCTCACCGGTTGCCACGGAGGCCGAAGCCACAGTGATTGTGGATGATGTTGAAAAATTTATCGTATCTTCAGGCGGAGAGGTCACGGGACGAGAGGAATGGGGCCTTAAAAGGCTGGCATATTTGGTGAATAAATTCCAGGAAGGGAGTTACTATAAGGCTGACATTTTGTTGGAATCATCCGGGGTCAAAGAATTGGAGAGGACATTAAATGCAAATCAGGATGTGTTAGTGCATTTAATTTCCAAGTCATAAATTAAATATGGAAAGGGTGGAGGGTCTCCCATGACTATGAATAAAATACTCATAATCGGCAATTTGGGGTCAGATCCCGAAATGAGATATACCCCAAATGGAAACCCTGTTACTTCATTCACTGTTGCCACCAATCGCCGATATAGAACTGGTGATGGGGAGAATAGAGAAGAAACAGAATGGTTTCGGATTAGTGCATGGAATAGGCTAGCCGAAACATGCAATCAATATCTGCAACGTGGCAGTAAAGTTTATGTAGAAGGCCGATTGAGTAGTCGTACCTATGTTGGGAATGATGGAGAGACCAGAGTATCTTTGGATGTTAATGCTTCAGAGGTTCGTTTCATCGATAGCAGAGGCGCAACCCAAGGGTCACCTGGTGGATTTTCTGAAGGAAAACCCATACCGGACGCCTCAGGGATCTCAGTAGAAGAATCGGGTGAAATCGAAGATGATTTGCCTTGGTAATAACCAACTATTAAAATTTAGGACCTATACCATTATTGGAGTCAATGGATGACAACGGAAAATGAAAGTGCCCCACAAAGAAGACCTAACTCGAGACCGAGATTTTATTCTCGTAGAAAGGTCTGCCAGCCTTGCGTAGATAAGAAGGAACTGGACTATAAAGATGTGGATTATCTTAAAAAATTTCTTTCTGATCGGTATATGATTGAAGCCCGAAGAAAAAGTGGGATGTGTGCGAAATGCCAAAGATCGTTGGCAAAAGCAGTTAAGAAAGCACGACATCTGGCTCTATTACCTTTCTCCCCTGCACAAAGGGGTGCCCTACCCGTTCACTACAGGCCTAGAAGCTCCTAGCAGTAAAAGCTATGTCTTACCATAGGCTAATTTGTATTACTGGGAAGTTTTAAATCAAGTGAGTTCTGGTCGTCCTTTACGTGTAGATAAAAGAAGAGTTGCTATGCAGCAACCAGTTTTAAGGCGCCGACAAAAGTTGACTATAGGGTTCCTGTCCGTATCGTTTTTAATTGTGATATCCATATTTATAGTTGGATATATGGTTGTGTTTGTAATGCCCCATAGAGAATTAGTGGTAAGAGTTGACGGTGTTGAATACACTAGGGGGGATTTGGTCGAGCTGGTTAGAATTAGGCAAAAAAGTTCTGAATTTCTTGGCGGTACTTTTGATGCAAGCAATGGGATATTTGAATCCCTCCAGTTAATGGTTGAAAATGAAATACTGTCGCAGATGGCTCCGTCTCAAGGCATTTTTGTCTCAGAAGAAGAGATAGATGAACAGATCTCCTTGATAATGCGTCCAGAAATAGACATGGCATTTGGTAAATCAGAAGAGCAAATTTCACGTGAAACAGAAGAAAGACATCTGAATTACTTGAATACAATTCAGATAGATGAAACCACTCACAGGTCTTTAGTCCACAAAGCGATTATAAGAGAGAAATTTCGTCAGCAAGTTGGGGAATCCGTGCCTTTAGTTGCTGAGCAAGTGCACTTATTTAGACTTGTTATGCCTCAGACAGGTGAGATGGACATAATGGGGGTCAAGTTTGAAGATGCTACTAGGGATATTACAGATCCCGGGCGACTTCAGTTGGCTTATATAGAAATTGCACGTGAATTTTCCGTCGATATACCCGAAAAAGTCAGAATGGGAGGCAACATGGGCTGGATTGCCAAAGGGGTAATCCCAGACTATGAAAGAGACTTTTTCCTTTTAGAACCGGGAGAGTTAAGTGACCCCGTACAAAACAAGGATAATATGACTCAAACTTTCTTTTTTATGATATCTGAGCGACAAGCAGCGAGAGAATTATCAGTTGACGTCAGAGAGGAACTGAAATCTAAAGCCTTACAAGATTGGGTTAATACCGAAAGAAGTAACCATGATGTATATGCGATTTTCAATTCAGATATTTACGATTGGGTCTTCCAACAGCTTCGATTGTCTTCTAAGGCTCCAACACCGACTCCTGATCCCCTTCAGGCTATATTGAATTCTGGATAGGGGCGGATAATGAGAAGTATGATAGGCGTTGGTCTTATTGGTATGGGGATAGTGGGCTCAGGAGTTGCAAAGACCATAATTGAAAAATCAGATGCTTTAAACAGTCATGTCGGATTGCCTTTGAATCTGACCGGTATTGCGGTTAGGGACACATTAAAACAGAGGTCATTCGATGTTTCTCCAGGGATATTAGGGAATGACGCTGAAAAGATAGTAAACGACGATGCTGTAGATATCGTAGTGGAATTGATGGGAGGTGAAAATCCGGCATTGGATTTAATCTTGACCGCTGTGAGAAATGGTAAACACGTGGTTACTGCGAACAAAGAAGTTATCTCAAAACATGGTGCCGAGATATTTTCTTCGGCCCGAGAGAATAATGTAAGGGTGCTTTTTGAGGCAAGTGTGGGTGGAGGTATACCAATAATATCTCCCTTGATGCGCGACTTGGTATCTAACGATATTAAGTCTATTAAAGCTATTATTAATGGCACTACAAATTATATTTTGACCCGCATGGCCTATGAACAGGCTGATTATAGGGCTGTTTTGTCTGAAGCCCAGAAATTGGGATATGCCGAAACAGATCCAACCAGTGATGTCGAAGGTATAGACGCTGCATATAAATTATCAATACTGTCTACTTTAGCTTTTAGAG
>CAYMZR010000126.1:0-3789 GCA_964394975.1 uncultured Dehalococcoidia bacterium
ATTTACAAGATGTTGGTGATTTCAGAATAACTTTAGCGGTCCATCGGGACAAATATGTTGAAGCAATTAAAGCTATTATCCAGGAAATAGAAACCGTAAAAAGAGATTTGGAAAATCTAGAGGTTGTTCGAGCAAAACAAATTATGTTTGGCAGAAGGCGGCTAAGAATGGATAATACACAATCCGTTGCTTCATGGAACGCTCAACAAGAACTTTTGAATAACCATATTGATTCTGAAAATTTGATAAAAGAGTTAATAGAAAGAAATAACGAAACAAGTTTGCGGAGGGTAGCCACCAAATACTTAAATATGTCGAACCTCAATTTGTCTATAGTTGGCGATATTGGTTGTGAAGAACCTATATTAGATAAAATCACTGAAATCTAGATTAATAAGCTTAAACCTGCTCACTATTTCCTTGACACTGAATTCATTACATTGCTAACATTTTGTGCCTAGTCCTAGTTTGAATTAATAATCTACACTAAGCAGTGTTAAGCAACTGCACCAGAGGACCCAAGGAGCAATAAGTTGCCACACGTAAAATCCCTACAATGCAGAGAATGCAAGACTGAATATCCTATTGAACCTTTGAATGCATGTGAATTTTGCTTCGGTCCTCTAGAAGTTGCATACGACTATAATTCAGTAGCGAAGTCAGTCTCCAGGAAAAGCATCGAATCTGGTCCAAACACGATGTGGAGATACCACGATTTTTTACCGGTAGAAAAAGATTCTGCCGTGGATATTTCGACTGGTTTCACCCCTCTAATACATGCTAAAAACCTAGGTCGAGAGCTTGGCCTTGACCACCTTTATATAAAAAATGACAGTGTAAATCCAACCTTCTCCTTTAAGGACCGACCAGTATCCGTCACAGCGACAAAAGCTCTAGAATTTGAATTCGATGTTTTGGCCTGTGTTTCCACAGGAAATTTAATGGGTTCAGTAGCAGCACATGGAGCAAAAGCGGGTATGGAGACTATGGTTTTTTATCCAGCGGACCTTGAACAAGGCAAAATTCAAGGCGCAGCAGTATATGGGCCAACCATGGTTGCCGTAGAAGGAACTTACGACCAAGCCAACCGATTTTGCAGTGAACTTGCAGATGCCCATCGATGGGCTTTTGTCAACATAAACATGCGCCCTTATTACGCAGAGGGAAGCAAGACTCTTGGATACGAAGTAGCAGAGCAGTTAGGTTGGAAAGCACCTGACCATTGCGTTGTACCCGGTGCCTCTGGAGAGCTACATACAAAAATCTGGAAGGGCATTGAAGAATTTGAAGGAGCAGGGTTAATCGAAAAAGCTAAAACCAAGATGCATCTGGCTCAAGCAGAAGGATGCGCCCCTATTGTGGAGGCCTTTGAAACTGGTAATAATCAAGTTAAACCCGTTATACCTGTAACTATTGCCAAATCTCTTGCGATAGGTAATCCAGCAGCAGGGCCATACTCACTAGAAATACTTCGTGAGACTGGGGGTACAGGAATTTTTGCATATGAAGATTCCATTATAGATGGAATAAGAATACTTGCTGAAACAGAGGGAATATTTACAGAAACCGCTGGAGGAGTGGTTATTTCTAGTCTAAAAAGACTAGTTAAACAAGGAAAAATAAAGAAAGACGAGGTTACAGTAGCTTTCGTTACCGGAAATGGACTAAAAACATTGGAAGCTATGGGAAATTTTGTTGAGCCAATAGAGACAAAGCCAGAAATAAACACTTTTCACACTAAGCTAGCAGAAAGAAGAGACTAAGGCGGTATAGTAATGGCAACAAAACGTGTCAAATTTACATTTCCTCAGGAGCTTATCAAAGAACCAGTTATTCACAAACTGGGCGTTGACTTCGGTATAGTCACCAATATCAGGCGGGCTGACATCAGAGATGACATGGGCTGGGTTGTTTTAGAGCTGGAAGGCGAAAGCGAAGTTGTAGAAGATGGACTCGAGTGGGTAATTTCTACGGGAGTAAGGGTAGACCCGATAGCCGGCGACATAATCGAAGGCTAATCTAGACATATCATAGTATTCAAAAATCAAGGAGCAATTTTATGAGTGTAAGCGTAAGAATTCCTACGCCATTAAGAAAAGTTACCAATGGAGAAGATAAAGCAGACGTCGATGGCAATACTGTAAGTGCAATAATCGCTTCACTAGATTCCCAATTTCCTGGTATAAAAAGTAGATTATGCGATGATAATGGTGATTTAAGAAGTTTTGTGAACATCTATGTGAATGGGGAAGACATCCGATTCATGGATGGTATGGAGAGTGGAGTAAATTCAGGTGATGAGGTGAGCATCGTACCTGCTGTTGCTGGAGGAAATTAGTTCAACCCGTACCCCCCAACTGCTACAAACGGGAATATTTTTGATTAATCCTAGCTGCCTGATCTGACACTTGGTAATTCCTCCAAAACAATTCTCTATATTCTTGTATTGCTCCTTCCTCTATTGCTTGGCGCAAATCAATCATGATAAGAATGAGAAATCTTAAGTTGTGTATTGAGGCTAGCCGATAGGCCAGGTATTCTTTCGCCTTAAACAAATGGTGTATATACCCTGCCGTGAAATTAGCACAGGAGTAACAATCACAATCAGGGTCAAAGGGCTTATTTTGATTCTTGTATTCCGCTTTAGTCACGTTACGTCTACCATATTTTGTGTACATTGCTCCTTTTCTCGCCACTCTCGTAGGAAGTACGCAATCAAACATATCTATACCTCGGAACACGCATTCAACTAGATCTTCTGGGGAGCCTACGCCCATCAGGTATCTCGGTTTTGATACTGGCAGAAATTTAGAAGTTATTTCAACTATCGGGTACATTTCTTCTTTCGTTTCACCCACACTCAGCCCACCAATTGAATAGCCTGGCAGGTCATAATCCGAAAGATCATAAACGGACTCTTTCCTCAAATCAGCATGCAAGCCTCCTTGAACAATTCCAAAAAGGGCCTGAGACGATGAGTCGTTTCGATAATTAATCGACCGACTGAGCCAATTTGAAGTCAAATTCATTGCCTCAACAAAATCAGCCTTTGAAGCCTCTGGGGATAAACAAACATCTAGGGGCATTATTATGTCAGAACCAATTTCATTTTGTATTTGTATTACCGACTCAGGAGTTAGTTCATGAGAAGACCCATCAATATGAGATTTGAATGTGATTCCGTTGGGATTTATTTTCCTCAAATGCTGCAGGCTAAATCCCTGAAATCCTCCACTATCTGTCAAGATTGGCTTTGGCCAATTCATAAATGAGTGAAGCCCGCCAAATTCTTTTATTTCTTGGGAACCAGGCCTTAAATATAGATGGTAAGCATTACCTAAAACGATTTGTGCCCCTAGAGTTTGTAAATCAATAGGGTCCAGTGCCTTAACAGAACCTTGAGTAGCTACAGGCATAAACACTGGTGTGCGGATTTCACCATGATCGGTATTAATACGACCTGCCCTGGCCAGTCCGTCTGTATGCTCCAATTCAAAAGTAAACATTTTGTTTCTATTAATGTGTCTCCGGTAAATTTATTAGACCTGGCCATAATCCTTCCAACACTAGTTGGACTCCCAAAAACAAAACAACTAACAGCAGTAATTTAAGAATCCAAAAGCTTTTGATCCTCTGTGCTATCCTTGCCCCTATTTGACCACCTAATACCAATCCCATACCACACCATACCAACGTCGGATACCACTCTATGTTTTGGTTGAAAGCATGTGCTGCTGCTCCTATGGTCGCATAAAATGATAATGAAAAAATTGAAGTGGCAACTGCCAC
>CAYMZR010000127.1:0-3688 GCA_964394975.1 uncultured Dehalococcoidia bacterium
ATTGAAGAAGATATCCCTAACATCATTGGGTCCCGTATAGAAAAACAAGCCGTATGGGATTGTTTAACGTGTGGTGCATGTACCGAAGTATGTCCGGTAGGTAACGAACCGTTCCATCCTCTAGTAGATATTCGCAGATACATGGTAATGGAGGAGCCTGATATACCAGAAGGTGCAGAAGGAGCTCTAAGAAACTTGGAGCAGAGAGGTCACCCATGGAGTGGGACAACATTTACAAGAGAAAGTTGGTATGAAGGTCTTGAGGTAAAAACATTCCCTGAAAACCCTGAAGCAGAATATCTTTTGTGGGTTGGATGCACTAGCGCGTTGGAACAAAGGAGTCAGAGCATTCCACGGGCTATGGTTTCCATTCTAAATCGAGCAGAAGTAGATTTTGCCATTCTCGGCCCTGAAGAAACCTGCACAGGTGACCCTGCCAGAAGAATGGGTAACGAATACTTGTACCAAATGCTAGCTATGCAAAACATTGAAACTTTTAACCGCTACGGCATAAAGAAAATACTAACAAGTTGTCCTCACTGTTTTAACAATATCAAAAATGAGTATCCCCATCTTGGCGGCAACTATGAAGTCATGCATTACAGTGAATTAATCTCCGATCTCATTGAGAAGGAAAAAATTAAACCTGTTGTACCTATAGAAACGACTTTGGCCTACCATGACTCCTGTTATCTAGGTAGGCACAACGGTATTTACGAAGCACCCAGACAGGTGGCCAAGTCGATACCAGGTCTGGAACTAGTTGAAATGAAAAAATGCAGAGGAAATGGTTTTTGCTGTGGAGCTGGCGGAGGTCACATGTGGTACGAGGAAGAGGGCAATCAGAGAGTAAATCATTCCAGGACAGATCAGTTTTTGGAAACTGGAGCGGACACGGTTGGAGTATCATGCCCATTTTGTATGCAGATGATGGAAGAGGGTGTTCAATCCAAAGGTGAAAATGAATCCAAGAAGGTAAAAGACTTAGTGGAACTAGTAGAAGAAAGCCTAGGCTAGCCTCCTTCTTTACCAGATTCCTCCATTGCAACATATTTTGATGGGCACTTAACTATTACGTTTTGGCTATCAAATTCTTTACCTGGACTGTGGCTGCCTTCAAGAATGATTTCTGAATGCTCATTAAAGAAAAGATCAGGTAAAACTCCGTTGTGAACCGCCTCAATCTCAGTCAAATCATCCATCAAAGAAAAATGAGCCAACGTTGAACCTTCTACCCTATGAAAAGATCCGGGCTTTAATTTTCCACTAACCCTCACCATTCTACCTTCAGCAGTAGCTGGTTGCCCTGATATTTCAGTCACAGTGTAGTAGTACACAGTAGCGCCCTGGAAGGCCATATATGCAAAATATCCAAGGGCCGCAAACAGAATTGTGGCCGCGAAAAGAAATTTTCCTCTATTCGCAGTAATTTTTGATTCGGAATTGTAACTACCCTTTCCTTCATCATTCATGAAAATATTATTCCTCTTCAGAAATTATCTTTTTCAATATCGCCACTTCATTTTTCATTTCTTTTAATCTTCGAGAAAGGAAAAAAATGTACCCAAAGAAAAAAGCCCAAACCAAGAAAAAAACCGCAAATAAGTATTTTAAATTCGCCTCAGGCCCATTTTGCTGAGTTTCAACGACAGCAGCGGATTCAGCATAAAGAACAACATCGTTAAAAGCAGCAATAATTGCAACAGCACTAATCAGTAAAATAAATGATCTAAAAGTCCTATTAAGTAAGCGAAACATATTGATGAACCTCATCCAAATCATCTTCACATTTTCTCATTTGAATTCTCTCTAACATTACATACACATAAAAAACAGTGAGCGTTACCAATGAAACAAAAAATGTTATATACATCTTTCCATCTAAATCTGAATCTGCCTCTGCAAGAGGTCCAATATTCAAATTCGGATGTGCGGTTCTCCACCAAATGGAAGCCAAATATATGATAGGGGCGTCTATAGCCCCAACCAAGGCAACTACTGAGGCATACCTACGACCTTGAGAACCAGGGGTAGAAAAAGAACGTACCATTAAATAGCCAACATATATAAACCAAAGAATCAGAGTAGTAGTCAGTTTGGGATCCCAAGACCACCAGACTCCCCATACCGGTTTTGCCCACACCGCCCCAGTAATCAAAATTAAAGTTGCAAATATAACTCCCAATTCGGCAGCGGAATACGCTACGGCATCCCAAGTGTTATTTCTCGTCAAAAGATGACCAACACTGGCTATCCCAACTACTAAGATAGAAACCATACCTATCCAGCCGAGAGGAACATGTACATAAAATATCCGTTGAGAAATACCAAGATTTTGTTCGGTTGGCACCCACATAAATATCATATAGACAGTAATTAGCATCAAAGTACAACTACCGACAAAAAATATCGTCTTCATTCCCGAAAAAATCCTCAATGAGCTTCAATGAAAGTTCGGCCTATATAAACGGTCTCAACACTAGTGAATTGTATCACTAAGTACTAGAACTTATTAGTTAATCAGCTTGTCACAGCTCCCATAGAAGCCGATGAAACCAACTTGGCATATTTAGCCAAAACACCCCTTTCGTAGTTCGGGAGCGGAGCAGACCAGTCTAACTTTCTTTTCTCGAGCTCTTGATCAGTTAATTTTACACTTAAATCTCGAGCCTCAATATCCAAAGTGATGATATCTCCATCTTTTATCAAACCAATTGGTCCACCGACAGCTGCCTCAGGGGCAACGTGTCCTATAGAGCCTCCTCTAGTTGCGCCTGAGAATCTTCCGTCAGTAATAAGTACGGTAGTTTCACCAAGACCTGCTCCCATTATTGCACCGGTCACAGCTAACATTTCTTGCATACCAGGCCCACCTTTCGGACCTTCATATCTAATCACTACTACATCACCATCTTTTATAGAACCATCCGTAACTGCTTCAAAGGCACTCCGCTCACCGTCAAATACCCTAGCTGGACCTTCATGCTTTTCTATCTTAGTTCCTGCAACCTTAATTACCGCTCCTTCAGGAGCCAAATTCCCCTTCAGAATGGCTAACCCTCCTGTTGAACTTTTAGCGTTTGGGACAGAAAAAATCACTCGTTCATCAGGTTTTGTCTCAACATCGGATAGGTTCTCTTCAAGTGTTTTACCATTTATAGATTTGGCATCTCCGTGTAATAAACCAGCATCCAGCAACTCTTTCAAGACAACTTGGACCCCACCAGACCGATCTACATCAGACATCACATAATTCCCTCCAGGGCGAAGATCAGTTAAATATGGTGTTTCTCTAGAAAGTATGTCGAAATCATCTATTGTCAATTCAACTTCTGCCTCCCTCGCAATGGCCAGGAGATGTAAAACTGCGTTTGTTGAACCCCCCATCGAAAGTACCAATCTAATGGCATTCTCAAATGCCTGCCGAGTCATAATGTCTCTCGGTTTTATGCCATTTTCAAGCATATAATAAAGATGCTTTCCAGCTTCATGGGCCACATCCAAGTTTCTTGGATCAACCGCGGGTATTGAAGCAGCACCAGGTATGGACATTCCCATTGCCTCAATAGCAGAAGCCATTGTGTTCGCTGTGAACATGCCGGAACAAGCGCCTTCCCCAGGGCAAGCCACCCGCTCCATCGCTATCAATTCCTCTAAAGAGATTTGTCGAGTCGAAAATGCACCGACC
>CAYMZR010000128.1:0-3512 GCA_964394975.1 uncultured Dehalococcoidia bacterium
TTGAAAAATGCTTTTTATATATGGCTTCCCATTTTGTCGCAGCAGTCTTATACAGCCGCCTATCAACATCGCTTTCAATATCAACATACCAAAGCGCGCTATCGGTCATGCTGACTAACTCAGCCTCCACTCTATAGGATTTGGTAGAGGACAAATCGGTAACTACGAATTGCTCTCTATCTGCTACATGCTGATCTTGAGCTTTGCTTTCAATGACTGCGGGACCTTCATTTGCTGCATATCCATACTGCATTGCAAGAATTTTGAGATCTCTATCGGGGGGCGTTTCTATCAAATGTAACCGATCGAGAAAATTTGAAGTCGTAGAGACAGGACCTTGAACCAAAATCTCTGTCTCCCTGATTTCATCATTTTTTACGCAAGAAAAAGACAAAAAGGGAAAGAAAATAAGTAAAACAAAAACCACCCATTTATGTTTCAGAGCTGTCAACGTATAGCTCTATATTTCCAAAAATTATTAATTGAACTGATCCATAGCAACATCGATATTTTCCGTCAATAAAGTCTCGATACATCCACAGGCATCCGAAACGGATTCTAAAAGAACTTCTTTCTCATGGTCAGATGGAATCCCTAACACATAGTCAATCTGATCTTCACCTGCCTCAGGTCTCCCGACCCCAATTCTCAATCTGGGGAAATCCTGAGTATTCAAGGAGTCGATTATTGACCTCATTCCGTTGTGGCCTCCAGCACTTCCACCTGTTCTCAACCTCATCTTACCTAGCTCGACATGTATATCGTCATATATCACAAGCAATTTTTCTGCCGGGAGAGAAAATCGAGTGAGCAGATAGGAAGCTGACTCACCACTCAAATTAACATAAGTCCGAGGTTTCGCTATAACTACATTGATACCAGCCAATGATCCTAATGCCATGAGAGTGGATTTATGACTTCGTTTTAGTTCAAGCCCTAAAGCGTCAGCTATAGTCTCGATCACCCAGAACCCAGCATTATGGCGGGTTCGTTGGTATTTTGGTCCAGGATTACCTATTCCTAAAATAACTAATTGGGGGACATCAGGTCGGCCACTCAAATCTTCTGCACCTCTTGATTTATCTACTAGCAATAATTCTAGCAGCAGATTCTTCACCTCCTTAAACACTGATTGCTTGGTCAAATGCATCAATGTCAAAAGCAGCGCCTTGTAATGACATTCTTGTTATGTTTGCACCATGAAATTTAGCCCCTATCAAATGAGAGGAATTAAAGTTAACCCTAACAAGGATCGCATTAGTAAAATCGGCATTTTGCGCGTTAGATTTATACAAATTAGCTCCTATAACTCTGACTGTACTTTGAACGGAATTAGAGGCTGCTCCACTCAAATTAGCACTCGTAAAATCGGCATCTCTCAAATCTGCTTCCCTAATGTTCGTTACGGTCAAATTGGCTCTAACAAAAATAGTGTTTCGAAGGATTGCCTTATCTAGATTGGCTCCCCTTAAATTAGCTCTTGTTAAATCTGAGCCACTGAGATCAGATCGGGAAAGATTACATCCGCTAAGGTTTGCCCCTCGTAAACTGAATTTCTGGATTAGCAGATTAGACAAATCCAGACCTGATAAATTAAGTCCCGAAGCATCTCTACGGTTTTTTATGTAGGTTGTAAATTCATCAACGGTTATATCTGCCACCCTCGGGTTCCCTCCAATATTTACCTATCTAATCGCGTATATTGAACCATTCCGCGTGGTAACGAATAGGGTGTCGCCCGAAACAACCGGAGTTGAAGAAACGTGACCATCCAATTGAATATCCCATATCTTTTCACCAGAATCTGTATCCACTCCATGTACTTTTCCTGTGGAGTCTCCTGCCAACATCAAATCTCCAATGAGTGATACTGATTCTGAAATCGTACCTTGCGTGTCATATACCCATTGTGGTTTTCCGCTTGAGGCACTTATCTTATAAATGCGGCCATTTAGAGATGGCAAATAGATCATACCGTTCCCAACTGTAGGAGTGTTTTGGAAAACCTCTTTCGTTCTTTTTTTCCATACAAATCCTTTCATGACAGGGGGAGTATCCTCAAAGCCCCACAAAAACATCGTCATTCTGAATCGGCGAGCTGCTTTCTCCATTGGGTATTGAATCTTTGTCCAATCAATGGCTCTTATCGTCCCGTCTAAATCCGCAACGAACAGTAACTTTCCATCCATCGCTGGGCCACTATGGGAGGAACCAATGGGGTAATCGAGCCTTAAATCCCCACTGAAGGCATCTAAAATATGAACCTCATTGCTCTGCGTAGTAAAGGCGACGACTTCTCCATTCACAACGGCTGCATTCGCAATTCTTGACCCTGCTTTATATCTCCAAATTTGATCTCCAGTAAGGGCATCAAAAGCATAAAAATTCTTATCCCCAGACCCAATGTATGTAATTCCGTTATGAACGGTCGGTGATGAGAAAAAAGGCTCCTCACTTTGAAAATCCCATATTTCCGTTCCTTTAAATCTGTCCAAAGCCACAAATTTACCTTCTCGTAGGGCAACATAAAGTAGATCACCGGCAACAGCTGGAGAGGAATCTGTTGGCGCTTCAGCAGGATATTCCCATATAAGAGTGCCTGTCTGGCGATCCAGAGCTAGGACTCTTCTATCTTCTGTAGTTACATAAACTGCGTCATCAGTTACTGCAGGCGATGACGAAATAGGTTCTTCAATTTGATACCTCCATTCCACCTTCCCGTCTTCAGATTCTGATATCTCTAATTGGTTCAAATTTCTGCTACCCGATAGGGAAGGTCCTCCCTGATACATGTTCCAAGAAATTCCCGAAGAATTGGCAGAAAGAACTGTTTCCGGTTCATTGATCTGCTTGCCTGGACCCCAAACAATTAGCCCAATAGCAACTACCATCATTGATAATAAAGAAAATCTAAAAAATTTCTTTCTTTTTCTTGTCCTATCTAATACTTGAAGTCGGTCGAATTCAATTTGATTGGCTTCTTCTTCAGCAACCTCACGCCCTCGACTTAACGGACTTCTGCAGTTAGGACAAAAAACTCGCTTCAATTCATTTGTACGCCCGCAACCCGGGCATATATTTAGTGCTTTCACTATCTTGATACCAAATTATGCACTTTTAAGATAAATTCGCTATTCATTTGTGTCTGAAATCAATACCCGAAATTTAATTCATATATCCAATATGGATTGACCTTATCTAGTTTATCCCTTATTGTTCCTCAACAGTCAATCATTATAAAGATGATTGCGGGTTTCTGTTTGCGAAGAAAACAAGGAATCTAAACCATTGAATCAATGGGAGGAAAACGATGAGAAATAAAATGATGATGGTACTGGGCACCATAACAGTTGTTTCACTGCTTATGGCCTGCGCAGCGCAAGAGGCAGCCGCACCAGCGGCACCTGCGGCGGCAGCTCCAGCACAGGCAGCAGCAGCCCCAGCGGTAGCTGCACCTTCAGCTCCTGCACAGCCTGCGGCTCCTGCAGCAGCGGCTCCTGCACCAGTTGCCC
>CAYMZR010000129.1:0-3481 GCA_964394975.1 uncultured Dehalococcoidia bacterium
AATTGTGTGTTGAACATCGTTGACCTTAATTCCAGCCCATTTTATAATCTGACCTTGTTATATTGACTATGAAAGAGGTGAATATCTTGGCTAATGAAACTGGCAAACGCTATTCTTGTGGAAAATGTGGAGCAGAATTTGTTGTCACAAGGGGTGCAGATGGGACGGTTTCCTGTTGTGGTGAGCCAATGTCTCAGAAGTAGTCGATTATCTGCAGTAAATTTGATTTTGAGGAATTTGTAAATGTCTAATCAACTTGGTAGAAGATACCAATGTGACGGGTGTGGAACCACCGTCCTATGTACGAAAGCAGGGGACGGAACTATCCAATGTTGCGATATAGAAATGGAACTCCAACAGCCCAGGAAGTTGCCCTCGTCGGACTGATTCGAATCAACCCGTAAGACGCCTTAAGGAAATTTATATCCCTATAGGAAGTTTGTTTGTTGAAGCTACGGAGTGCTGCTCGTCTGCGTGATACGAACTTCTCACCAGCGGCCCTGATGCCACGTGCTTGAAACCCATATCTTGGCCAATCTTTTTTAGATCTTCAAATTCTTGAGGCGTATACCACTTTGAAATGGGAGTGTGTTTCTGAGAAGGCCTTAAATATTGGCCGATCGTGAGAAGATCACATCTATGCCTGAGAAGATCCTCCATTGTTTCCACAATCTCAGTTTTTGTTTCGCCAAGACCGACCATCATTCCGGATTTGGTGACTCCATCTGGCATAAAATCTTTTGCTTTATCTAAAAGAGTCAGAGATAAAGTGTAGTCACCTTTTGCTCGTATTCTGGGGAAAATTCTTTTTACACTCTCTATGTTGTGATTGAAAGTTTCTGGATTTGCGTCGGTGACCAATTTTAAGGACTCCCAATTTCCTTGGAAATCAGGGGTCAAGACTTCGACTTTACATGTGGGAACTTTTTTCTTTATTTGCTTTATGCATTGTGCAAAAATATAGGCCCCACCGTCAGGTAAGTCGTCTCGGTTTACTGAGGTGATAACCGCATATTTCAAATTTAGAGTTTCTACCGTATTTGCCAATCTCTTTGGTTCTTCAAGATCAAGTCCGACAGGGCGGCCTGTGGTAACCGCACAATATGTACAAGCCCTGGTACAAATATCCCCAAGGATCATAAAAGTTGCTGTTTCTTTTTCCCAGCATTCACCAATATTTGGACATCGGGCTTCCTCACATACCGTGTGAAGCTTTTCAGTTTTGATTAAATTTTTTAATTTGGAATGGTTTGGCCCAATAGGCATCTTTACCTTGAACCATTCCGGTAACCGCCTTTCGGTAGTCATAAATGGTAGACTCCACTATTTAACTGACTAGCTTACGTATTATCATCATATCAGAACAAGTGGAATGCAACTCTATGATCAGTGTACGTGGCATGTCTCATGAAAGAACTGAATCAAAGTTGCGAATATTGAAAAACTAAATGAGTACTTCAGGAAACACAATAGAATTTGATGGAGACCCTTTAAGAGAATTAGATTCTTCTAAAGAATTTGCTGAACTGAGACTTGCCTCCATGGGGAATTTAGGTGATACAGTTGCAGATTTTGAAGACGGGACCATTCAGATTTTTGGAGGAATTGTCGGTGAACTCGTAAAGGCAAGAATTTACCGATACAAAAGACGGCGCAAAGAAATGACCTCTGGCATGGTTTCTGAAGTTATAGAGCCATCCCCTCATAGGGTGGAGAGCCCCTGCTCTTATTTTGGATCATGTAGCGGATGCCAATGGCAACATATTTCGTACGAACACCAGCTAACTCTGAAGAGGGATATGGTAAGAAATGCTTTCAATGATTACCCTTCCTTGTCTGAAGTATTTATATCGAATACTCATTCAGCTCCTACCAGTTTTAATTACCGCAACCACGCTAGATTCACAGTTAGATTTGGGGGTCAGCTAGGATTTTCCAACAGAATAACTAGAAGATTCGTTAGGATTGATGACTGTATGCTAATGGACCCAAAAATCAATGAGTTTTTATCTCATTTACAGGATGAAGCCTCAGAAACAACAAATCTCTCAATAAGAGTAGGAACTAATACTGGTGACTATCTAATCCAACCTAAGTTATCTAACCTAAATTTAAATTTTGACACGGGACAAAAATGGTATATTGAAAACATGCTAGACCGAGAGTTTAGGGTTGCATCGCCATCTTTCTTTCAGGTTAATACCAAACAGGCTGAATTCATGATAAATCTGGTTGGTGATAAACTGAATTTGAGTGGCAGTGAAATTCTTGTAGATGCATATGCCGGGGTTGGGGTTTTTGCGTCCCTATTATCCAAGCAGGTAGGGAAAGTCATTGCAATCGAAGAATCTCAAGCTGCTGTAAAAGACGCACTTTTCGGATTAAATGACCTTACAAACATTGAATATGTTGAGGGTAAAACTGAGGAAGTACTAAAGGAATTAAAAGAACAGATAGATGTAATTATTTTGGATCCTCCTAGGACTGGATGCCACCCCAGAGCGATTGGTTCTGTAATAGATTCAAAGGCCAGTAAAATAGCCTATGTATCCTGTGATCCTCCTTCTCTAGCTCGTGACTTAAACATGTTGATGGATGGAGGCTATACCATTGAAAGCGTAAGTCCGATTGATATGTTTCCGCAGACATACCATACGGAATGCGTTGCAACATTGTCCTTAAATTAGTGCCCTTGATCCATTTGCTGAACTCATTTTAATAAATCTAAAGAGGCTAAGTTATATTTTGGAAATCAAGGAAAGGAAACCACTATTTTTTGCCACATCTTCCCCGAGGAGAAAGCAAATATTGGATATGATCAATTTAGAATTTGATTTCATTGAACCTCTTAGCGACGAAAGAACGAAAATGGATCAAGAATCTATTTTCGATTATGTAGAGTCGCTAGCGATCCAGAAAGCCAAAAGTATTGTGGAGAAAGTGCCTCCAAATTCCTATGTTTTTGGCTCAGACACTGTTGTTTTTTTCGAGGATCGAGTTATAGGCAAACCCAATAATAAACTGGATGCAGTGAAAACTTTAAGAAGTTTGGCCTCTACTAGCCACTCCGTTATCACTTCCGTATGCGGTTATGATATTTTCAATGATTTATTAGTTGTAGATTCGGTTGAGACAAAAGTTTATATGCGAGATTTCGATGATATTGAAATAAAATCTTACGTAGAAAATGGCGATCCAATGGACAAGGCTGGCTCATATGCTATTCAAAATGACCTTTTCTATCCAGTACAAAGAATTAAAGGGTGTTATTTTTCGGTTGTAGGTCTACCTGTTTGCGCTTTTTTGGAAATTTTGACTCAACTGAACTTAGAATTAATAATTGATGTGGATAAGAATCAAGGTGATTTCATAAAGTGTACGAAATGTGTGATGTTATGTTCGGTTGGAAAATCTTAGCTGCTCAGGGAGTTGTGAATTTATGTTAGGAATGGGCAGCATGGAAATTTTGGTAATTTTGTTG
>CAYMZR010000130.1:0-3468 GCA_964394975.1 uncultured Dehalococcoidia bacterium
ATAGTGTGGCTAAGAAATATTTTCCCAAATTCTATTTGTCGTGACTTGAATACATCTAATTCGTCTATGAACCAGTCATAAAGAGGTCTATGATCCTCATATTCCATAGTGCATAGGGAATGAGTAACACCCTCGATGGAGTCAGAGAGCCCATGAGCGAAGTCATACATGGGATAAATAGGCCAATCAGTGCCTGTGCGGTGATGGGGAGTGTCGAGTATTCGATACATCACCGGATCTCTCATATTTAGGTTAGGGGAAGACATATCGATTTTGGCCCGCAGCACATGGGCACCGGGTTGGTGTTTGCCTTCTCTCATTTCGCCAAAGAGATCTAGATTTTCTTGGACACTACGTGTTCGGTACGGGCTGTCATGCCCTGGTTGTCTCAATGTTCCTCTATTTGTTCTGATTTGCTCTTGATTTTGACTGTCAACGTAGGCCTTTTCTTTCTCTATTAGGGTGACGGCATATTCATGAAGCTTTTCAAAATAATCGGACGCAAAATATTCCCTTTCATCCCAGCTGAATCCGAGCCATTTGATGTCCTTTTTTATGGCCTCCACAAATTCGATGTTTTCTTTTGAAGGATTAGTGTCATCGAATCTTAGATTACATGTAGCTGAATCATTTTCCGCTGCTATTCCGAAATTTAGACATATAGAAGCTGCATGACCTATATGAAGGTATCCGTTTGGTTCTGGGGGGAATCTGGTAGTGATGGATTCATGTTTTCCAGAGACCAAATCGGTTTTGATTATAGCTCTTATAAAATCTTGATGATTGTTTTCTTCCACTGTTCGGATCCTATGCTACCACTGTATCAATATATATTACGCGTATTCAGCTATATGACTCAAAGTGTTTTTAAGCCTTTCTAGATGCTCTTTTCTGAGAGTTGGTTCTCTAACACTTTCGACATTCATTTTCAGGTGGGGAATTGAAGCAGTTCCTGTCAATACTGTCGATATAGCTTCAGGTTCAGCCGCAAATTTGTATCCAGCTTCAATTATGGATTTTATATTTCCTTGAATTAGCCAACCTAGCGGGTCGGAAGACGGCAATGAAGCAATGTCTATTAATCCTGCCGACTTCCATTTTTTGATTAGCTCTTCCAAAAGTTTAGCATCGGGCAGTTTTACCCTAACAGCGGCCATGTTGATTGTTCCGACTTGGTGTTTTTCAACTAAAGGTAGGATTTCCTTTGCAGCATGTTGGTTAAGGATTCCGTATTTCAACATCACTACATCCCACAAATCCGGGTTTTGTGAAAGACCTAATTCGATGCTTTTTTGCGCAGGATCCTCTGAAAAACGACTACTAAACCCAATACTCCTAATTTTTCCTTGAGACTTTAGTTGTGTCATTGTCGGATAAAGATTCTCCACAATTGAATAATACTCATCAGGCATTATGCCGTGGAAAAGCATGATGTCTATGTAATCTGTCTGAAGTCTTGCAAGGCTTTTATGCACTGATCCAATGAGTTTGGCGGGGTCAAGAATTGTGTTGCCCGTTTCATCCCTCGCTGGCCATTTGGTACATACGAAGAATGAATCTCTTCGAACACTTGATAAGCAATTGCCTAATATTGATTCTGAACGTCCATAATGGGTAGAGGTGTCAAAAATATTTATTCCCATGTCAAGTGCGGCATGCACAAGTTCTGTTTGGTCCTTGATGGAATGTCCCATGGTTTGACCGAATTGCCTTGCACCCCCCGTCCCTAGGCTCAATATGGATGTTTCCATTCCTGTTTTGCCAAGAGGTTTTCTTATCAAATCGTAAAGCTCCTAAATTTACATTCCTTCTTTGAAGAATGTTTTCCTATACCAACGCAATTCCTCGATGCTTTCCCGTATATCATCGATGGCGAGATGTTTACTTTGTTTTTCCGGTAATTCTTGTCCGGGGTACCATCGTTTTACAAGTTCCTTTATCGTGGACACGTCGACCATCCTATAATGCAGGAATTTATCAAGGCGAGGCATTTCTCTTCTTATGAACCTTCTATCAGTGCCAATGGAATTTCCACAGATTGGAGATTTTCCGGGTTCTATCCAATTTTCCAAAAAAATAAGAGTTTGATTTTCGGCATTATCTATTGAAATTGATGAATTCGCCACGCGGTCTAATAAACCCGATTTTTGATGTTGTTCTTTTGACCATTCATTAATGTTTTGCATTTCGAGTGGGCTTCGCTTTATAACTATAGAGGGGCCTTCAGCGATTTCTTCAAGGTCACCATTTGTTACTATAGTCGCTATTTCTATAATTAAGTGCTCATCTTCTAGACCAGTCATTTCCAGGTCTATCCAGACCAAGTTATTGTCTTTGCCCAACTCTGATACCATTTATGCGCCTTTAACGAGGGAATGAATTCTAATTAATGTAATTGACACGACGTAATCTTATACCGATGATTGATAATACTGAAAATCAATTAAATAGTTTTGCCTATTGGGTCGTAGAGGGAAACTTGGCTGCAGGGGAGTACCCCGGTAATCAATTGTCATTTCGCCCTTCAACCACTTTGGCTACGATTGTCAATTCTGCTTCGGCGATGCTGAAGTCAAAATTCAAGGATAGGAATACCCCTTCTTACAAAATCGGTAACCTCATGGAATGTGGCATAAGTTCATTTATAGATCTGACGGAGGTTGGTGAGAGGCCAGACTATCAAGGGCCCTTACATTTGGAAAGACGCCGACGCTCCTTGAGGTCTGAATATTACAGGTTTCCTATACTAGATAGGGAAGTGCCAGATCCTGACGAAATGAAAAGGATTTTAGATTTAATCGACTCTCAAATTGAATCTAACAACTCGGTTTATGTCCATTGCTTTAGGGGCCTTGGCAGAACTGGAACTGTTGTGGGATGCTATTTGGTTAGGCACGGGATGACTGGTCAACAAGCATTGGATCAAATAGAGCATTTGAGATTAAATGTGGCAGGGTCATTTAGGTCTTCACCGGAAACTCAAATACAGCGGGATTTTGTTCTGAATTGGCCTGGTTGATTAAGATTTAGACAGACCTTCAATTACTTGGGAATTAGGAAGTTTTAGGAGTTCTTTAGGATCTAATTGAATTTTTCCAGATCTGCTACCACCTCCTATTATCACGTAATCTTTATTCATCACTTTACTATCAATATAGAGAGGCAGATGTTCTGGTAAGGCAACAGGTGTGACCCCCCCAATAAGCATGCCGGTAATTTCTGTAGTTTCTTCAGCATTGGCAAAAGATAGTCTGGATACTTGCATCAATTCTTTAACTTTCTTGTTTACGTCTAATCTGGTGGTGGCGAGCACTATGCAAGCACTGTATTTTTTGTCACCCCTTTTGGATGCCACGAGAATGGTGTTACCTGAATTATCCATCGGATATTCATATTTCCGGCAAAAATTTTCGGTATCTGCAAAATCAGGATCTACATCAATCCAGCTGTAAGTTATGTCTAGGCTTT
>CAYMZR010000131.1:0-3454 GCA_964394975.1 uncultured Dehalococcoidia bacterium
ATCGATTTTATTAAATTCCGCGGAGCGTCTTTCACTTTTTGTACGTTGGCGAGATGACAAGAATCCTGATAGGTAACTGTCTTAGGAATACTAGTCTCACCTGGTTGCAATTTAGCCTGGTCCAAATATTCGTTGATATCCACTACTCTTTTACTAAAATCAACTGCTTTCGAAGCATAGTCGGTGTCATCAGATAAAAGATGCCCATATTCCCGCATCCTAGCTCCACATCCTGCAGAAGCCACTATTATAGATTCCTTACCGTTTCCTTTTGAGAATGCGTCTATATTTACCCGAGCCAATTCTTTTGCCTTTCCTAAGTCTCCGACATGTGAATTTATCGCGCCACAGCAACCTTGATTCAATGGAATTTCCACATCCTTATTGGCCTTATTCAACATGCGCACTGCAGCCCTCATTTGGTCACCTTGCGTTAGTGGCATAACACACCCGGAAAGCATTTGGATTTTTTCTGTACCTTCGACATCTGCTGGATAGAACTGTCCTTGGGCACGAAAAAATTTTCCGTTTATTGAAGGTGTCATTTTTTCCAGGCGCTCGAGCCTATTCGAAATTAGTTTTAAGATTTTGCTTTTTCTTACGACTTTTTGTAATCCACTTTTAATATATAAATTCATCATAGACACTACAATTGCTAGATTCCGCTGGTTAGGTATTAGATACCGGAGGGAAATTTCATACGCTAGTCGGGGCATAAATCCTATTTTTCGATGGCCCCTTATTTGGTCCATCGTAGACTCAATCAAATTGCCATATGGAACCCCAGATGGGCATACGTCCTCACAAGCCCTACATTGGATACACAAATCCCAATGCCTCATCACTTGGTCAGATATTTCCAATCGCCCTTCATTAACTGCCTTCATCAAGGCGATTCTGCCTCTTGGGGATTCAGTTTCCAACCCAGTAGTTAAATAGGTCGGGCAAGCCTGTAAGCAGAATCCGCAATGAACACATTTGTATAATGCTGACTCGTTCAACCATGGGGTTTTCGATATTTCTTGGGCTTCAACCATTTTCAATATTCTCTATTCACTATCCGTTAAATATCTTCCCCTATTTAATTTCCTAGTCGGGTCATAAGTTTTCCTTAAGGATTTCATTAGGTCGAGGGATCCTCGGTTTACTAGTCCCCACATGTTAAATCCATTCTTTAATCCTGTAGGAAGCTGTTCATAATTCAGATGTGAATCATTTTCCAAGACTATCTTATGGAGATCTCTCATAATTTTCTCCGCGTCAATTTTCTCTGCACTAGAAGTACCATCAAAATAGAATTCCATAGTCCCAAATCCAGGCTGCACAGAGAAGGCAGCCTTTAATTCAATTGCCTGAAAATAATTGTTTATATGCCTCAAAACGCCACGTAATCTGGTAGGGGTAGAAAATACCCTCCCTGATATAGTCGTACTCGAACTGTACCCTTTGAAATCCCTTACCTTTTCCCACAAGATGTCTGAAGAGTCTTGCTCAATAAAATCGCTGTGAGTGTACTGGTAATGGTTAGCAATTTGAGACAAAATTTCCTTCTGCCGCATAAAAGCCATTTGTCTACCACCAATCCTGGCCAAAACCAAGTAAAGCGTTGAGGGGAAATTAAGGTCTAACTCTTTGATCAGCTCTACATTAATTCCAGCAAGCGCTAAAGGCATGACATGACTTTTAAAGACTTCGTCTGAAAAGTCATGTAAATCATTCTCTGTTTGAAAGCCCAATATAAAGGTGCCTTGGTGGCGGGGTAGGGGAGTCAACTTAAATGATACTTCAGATATAACACCCAGAGTACCGTAACCTCCGATATGCAACCTTGCCATATCGTATCCTGAGACATTTTTCACCACTGGCCCTCCGCTTTTTGTAATTGTCCCCGAAGGCAATATCACCTCCATGCCAATCACCATGTCTCTCATGTGAGCCAACTGCCATCGCATATAACCTGTAGCATTAGAAGCCAAAGTCCCGCCCACAGTTGCCTGGTCAGGGAATGCTGCGTCGATTGCCAAAAACTGCCCTTGCTCCTTTAGAGTATCTTGCAGACTTTTCAGAGTGACTCCGGATTGAGTTACACAAGTCAAGTCAGCCGAATTATGAGCTACTAACTGGTTCATGCCAGATAAATCCAAAGCGTAGTCATATGCCTGCATCTTTGCGCCTATATGAAGTCTTGTTGCACCCCCTATAGGTACGACAACTTTGTCAGAATCAACTATGTCAGAAAGCGCTGTGGAAAGCTCATCACCATCGTTAGGATTAATGACACCTTCTGATGGTTGAACCCCGTCTATTAGATGTTTCGTTTTCACTTTAGGATGTCTACTTGAATCTTATATGTAGGCACCGGGACCAACCCTTGCAATTGCCCTTGCCTGAGAAATGTCCCCGCAACCCGCTCCCGTAGGAAAAACCTTACCTGGATTGAGTAGATCCTGAGTTTCAAACGCAATTTTGAGAAGGGACATAGTCGCCATATCTTCATCACTAAACATTAAAGGCATTTGATCTTGTTTCTCTAGGCCTATGCCGTGTTCACCTGAAAGCACTCCACCGGACTCTACACAAATCCTCAAAATCTCAGCTCCAATTGCCATTATATTTTCAACTTCACCTGGTTTTCGCTCATCAAACAATATCGAAGGGTGGAGATTTCCATCGCCAGCATGCAATAAATTAGCTATCGGATAGCCGCTTCTTTCAGATACTTCATTTATCTGCCTCAAAACATCAACAAGTTTTGTTCTTGGTATAGTTCCGTCAACTAAATAATAGTTTGGAGCCAACCTGCCAAGAGCGCCTAGCACACCCTTTCGTCCCGACCACAACTTTTCTCTTTCCAGAGAATCATCAGCTACTCTTATCTCTAGAGGGCCGAATTCACGGCATATCGCTTCTATCTCGTCAGATTCTTCTTCAACAGATTCAAACAAACCGTCCAATTCAACCAACAAGACCGCTCCAGCGCCTTCTGGATAGCCAGCACCAACAGCCTCTTCAGCAGCCTTGATGCAAAAATGATCCATCATTTCTAGGGCGGCTGGCACCATACCCGCACCAATTATTCCGGTTACCGCAGCACTAGCATCCTCGATTGTCTCAAAGGCCATCAACATGGTTTTCACATACTCGGGAGATCTAAGTAAACGAACTGATATTTTCGTTACTATAGCCAATGTGCCTTCTGAACCGATGGTTATCCCCCGTAGATCATATCCAATACCATCTCTCTCATTTTCACCAAACCAAGTCACAGAGCCATCAGCTAGTACAACTTCCATTCCTAGCACATGATTTGTAGTAACCCCGTATGCCAAACAATGAGGACCACCCGCGTTTTCAGCTATATTTCCACCTATAGTGCATGCCCTTTGACTGGATGGATCTGGGGCATAATATAAACCTTGAGGCCCAACATGCGTTGATAAATCTATATTTACTA
>CAYMZR010000132.1:0-3351 GCA_964394975.1 uncultured Dehalococcoidia bacterium
GATTAGCTACTAAATTGCTGCATGGTACTCCTTCTTTCCTGAATGGGGTAGTAATGACCGTTCCCCATTCAAACTCTCCTGATGACAGTACAGGTTTTCGTTCCAGTTTAACCTCGCTTGAAAGGTTTGGTACTTTCAGGGATATCGAATCATGGATTCTGAGTAAATTAGCATTTCTCTCTTCGGATTTTTCATTGTGCAAGTTTATGGCTGACATGAATTCATTTGGTAATTCACCCCGTTCCAAAGCGACCCTTTCATATCCACGTACAGATTGCCCCGATACTGCTCTTATGAAGGATGTTCTGTCGGAAAAATAATTTTCTTCTTTGAATAATCGGCGAGCTTCCCAGAAATAAGAATCAACCGTGCGATTGCTGGAATAAAATAACAAGGCAAGATCTCTGAAATGATCGTATTCTTGCCTGAAGGTTGCTTCATAAACAGAAGCACTTTCTTGTCCGAGTATCCTATCCTTTAAAAAGGTAACAGCATAAGCGGAGGAGAGTACTCCAGACATCATTGCCAAGTGAACCCCAGAAGAAAACAAAGGATCAATAAAGCAAGCGGCATCTCCTGCTAAAACCCAACCATCTCCAGCCATTTTGGATGTGGTGTAAGACCAGTCTTTTACCACCTTGGCGTTAGTTGTCAGATTGGATTTTGAAAGCATATCTGATGTTCTTGGAGCCAAGGATAATTCTGACAACAGATATGTGGATGGATCTGTTTTTTGCAATTGAGTACTGGCGTTTTTGGAATCCAATATTACCCCTACACTGGTAGTACCGTCGGCTAACGGTATATTCCAGACCCAGCCGTTTTGATATGACTCAATGAATATGTTGTTTTCATCAGGTGTTTCGAGTTTTCTTGCGCCAGAAAAATACCCATAAACAGCTAGGTTGTGGAAGCTTTTATCCCATTCTCTAATTTTCAGATTGCGAGCTATAAGAGCAGATTGGCCGCTAGCGTCAATTATAAATTTGGCAGGTTGAAAATATTGACCTTTATTCACATTTGTTACAAAAGCGCCTCTATTTGATTCCTCTAAAATTACTTTATCGATGCGGGACTCTTCTTCAACCGACACTCCGAGTTCCTCCGATCTCCTTAGCAGTATTTCATCAAATATTGGTCTTGAAACTTGATAAGAATGAGTATTTTGCTTATTTGTTTCGCTAAACCTCCACGACCATGGTGTTTTATCTTTACCCCAAACCATAGTCGCCCCATATTTGGGTAAGAATCCTGCTTTTTTTATTTTCGCCGCTAACCCTAATTCTTCTAAGATTGGGATACTTGCTGGTAGCAAAGATTCACCGACATGCTCTCTGGGGAATTTATATCTTTCACAAATTTTTACGGAAAGACCATATTTGGCTGCCATGGAAGCCGCAGTACTGCCAGCTGGACCACCGCCTATTACCAATATGTCTACATCGGATGCTTTTTGCAATTCTCAAACACCATCATGGCTTATTCAAATACGGCTCAATCTTATGAGAAGATTTCTCTACCCAAGAAGTTATTACTTTAAATACCAAGGAGAGTTCTGATTAATTATATAAGGACCAAATAGATATGTTTTATTCTATAATCCCCAAAAGGCATCATAAATTATAAGGAGGTCTAGTTATGTCCGAATTGAATGAGGATGAAATTCGCACACTGGCCAAATCAGTAAGCCTCGACATAAAAGATTCTGATATTACAGATGTAGCCCATAGCTTGAATGCAATGCTAGAAACGATAAAGCAAATTAAACCAGAAGGGATTAATTCTGTTGAGCCGTTACCGATTATTTTGAACAAGAGAGGCAAGGTGTCATGAGTAGAAATGAGTTGATATATATGTCTGCAACAGATCTTGCTGACAAGATAAAGGAAAAGCAGATTTCCCCAGTGGATGTTGTACAAGCCTACTTAAATCGTATTGAAGCAGTTGACAGCAAAGTGAATGCATTTATTACAGTTATGTCAGATGAGGCATTGGAAGCAGCGAGGCAATCAGAAGCTGATGTCATTGCCGGATCAATTAAAGGCCCGTTGCACGGGGTTCCCGTTGGCATTAAGGATCAAATATACACAAATGGAATTCGTACCTCTTGTGCTTCAAAGATCAGAGCAGACTTCGTGCCTAATTTTGACGCCACGGTAGTCAAAGGACTGAAAAGGTCTGGGGCAATAATCCTAGGTAAATTAAATATGACAGAGTTTGCTATGGGAGACCCAATCACTTCCGCTTTTGGTGTAACCCGAAATCCCTGGGACCTGACTAGAAATCCAGGGACTTCTAGCACCGGTTCAGGTGCGGCTACAGCATCTTTTATGTGTGCTACTTCCCTTGGGGAAGATACCGGAGGGTCGGTACGCGGACCTGCTGCTAACTGTGGTTTAGTGGGAATCAGACCTTCATGGGGTAGGGTGAGTAGATACGGAGTCGATGGAGCCTCTTGGTCTCTGGACACAATAGGTCCCATTTCACGTACGGTGGAGGATTGTGCGCTAACCCTTGGTGCAATTGCTGGATATGATGAGAACGATCAATACACGAAAGATTTGACCGTTCCAGATTACAGGTCTGCTCTTACGGGGAATGTAAAAGGAATTAGAGTAGGGTTGGTCAAAGAATTTCTGGATCCAGAAGTCATGGGAGTTACCGACGCGGTTAGACAAGGTGTTTTGGATGCGGGTGAAATACTTGAAGGCCTGGGAGCCGAAATAGAAGAAGTATCAATACCATTAGCTCCTATCGCAGGTGTTGCAAGCCGAATAATAAGTGCAGTTGAGAGGTCTAGTCTTCACCCAGAATGGCTGCGCGAAAATTCCGAAGATTTTCACCACAATACGAGAGTTGCTTTTACAACGGGGGAGCTAGTTCCTTCACAGGTTTACTACAAAGCGCAGAAGATACGCACCCTGGTTCGCATGCAGGCTTTGGATGCCCTCGATAAATATGACGTGTTAGCAATGCCTGGTGCATCAGAGCCAGCTACTGTAATGAATTTGGAACCAGGCATAAGAAGCAAGGAATCAGCCATCCAAGCATTGACGGAGGCTTCATATAGGGGTTTCTTCAGTTTAGTAAGTGGCCCGGCTATGTCGGTGGGTTGTGGTTTCACAAAGGAAGGTGATACACGGTTGCCGCTGGGAATGCAGATCGCAGGAAAACCATTTGATGAAGCTACGGTGATGAATGTGGCTTTTGCATACCAGCAGAATACGAATTGGCATCTTGAGAGGCCGCCACTGTAAGTTAAGCCAGATGGTCGAAACAAAATTTGTAAATCTGTATAAATGGTGGAGACGGGGGAGGGTCGAACTCCCCGTCCAGAAGACACCCCGACCG
>CAYMZR010000133.1:0-3332 GCA_964394975.1 uncultured Dehalococcoidia bacterium
AAAAGACTGTACAGGGTGGCGAAATTCCAAATGACATACCCGAATATACTGTTCCCTCAGGAGAGGACGCTGTAAATTTGAGACTTAGCAACTTACTGGTTGACTCTGGACTTACCACCAGTACAGGAGAGGCCCGCCGGCTTATTGATCAAGGAGCAGTTAAAATCAACGACGTTGCTGTCACTAAAAATGAAAATGTAGCAGACCTAGACAAAGGAATTCTTAGAGCAGGGCGTAGAAGATACCTTAAACTCATTTAATATTTGGTTCAGCTCAATATTGTTTAAGTAACCATCTGGCTATGATAAAATTTTCGGGCTTGTTTTCATATGTAGTATTGGCATCTAGAACTGATGCGGAGGAAGAAATTGGTTAATCTTAGAATTCCTGGCCCAATTCCCGTTAACGACGATATATTGGAGGCGATGGGAACCCCAATGATAAATCACAGGGGACCTGAATTTAAGGAAATTCTTTACAGAACCACCGATAGGTTAAAAACCGTCTTTTCCACGAAAAACGACGTTTACATAATCACAGGTTCAGGAACTTCCGCAATGGAAGCAGCTGTCGTAAACACTCTTTCTCCTGGAGACAAAGCTATAAATGCAACAGTTGGAGTTTTCGGAAATAGATTCGGAGTCATATCGGAAAGATACGGAATAGATCTGGTAAGCCTAGAATTCCCCTTTGGTTCAGATGTTGACCTTGATGTCCTTCGGAATTGCCTAAATGCGAATCCAGAGGTGAAAGCGGTCATGGTCACGCATAATGAAACGTCTACTGGAGTTGCGAACAATTTAGAAGCGATAGCCTCTGTGGTTAAAAAAGAGTATGACAAATTAATTTTAGTAGATGGAATAAGCAGTGTTTGTTCCATTCCGCTGGAAACTGATAATTGGGAATTGGATGTGGTTGCTACTGCTTCACAAAAAGGTTGGATGCTCCCTCCAGGATTGGCGTTCATTAGCTTTAGTGAAAAAGCATGGGAAGCTCATGCGCAATCTACTATGCCCAGATTCTATTTGGACATGGCCGAATATAAAAGATATTACGAAATAGGCCAACCACCTTTCACGCCATCGGTTTCTTGCATGTTCGCCCTCGATTTAGCCCTCAGACAAATCGTTGAGGAAGGTATGGGTTCCGTTTTCGAAAGACACGCCTCAATAGGCCAATATACCAGAGATGGAATAAGTGAATTGGGCTTAAGTATTTTCCCAACCAGCAATAAAATTGCCTCCAACACATGCACCGCAGTGACTGTTCCAGAAAGTATAGACGGATCAAAACTTGTATCCAAAATGCGGGAAAATCATAACGTTGTACTCGCCGGTGGCCAAGCTTCACTTGCTGGCAAAATTTTTCGAATTGGCCATATGGGACAGACTTCCGAAGCAGATATAGACAGTGTATTAAGTGCTCTCAAAATTGTATTGCCAGAAATCGGATTTACTAAGAAAAATTAACGCTGGCTAATCTTGATTAATTGACTAACACTGCAGGGGCTTGATCCAATAGATCCTTGAGTTCGTCGCCCTCGATGGTTTCATGTTCAACCAAATGAGATGCCAAAGCAGACAGTTTACCCATATTTGTATCTATTAGATTTTTAGCAATATCGTAAGCATGTTGTATCAACCCATGAACTTCATCGTCAATAGTCTCGGCTACAGTGTCACTATAGTCTCTCTGCTCCGAAATTTCCCTACCCAAAAACACCAATTCTTCTCGTTTACCAAAGGTTCTAGGGCCTAATTTTTTACTCATGCCAAGTCTAGTGATCATCGCTCTCGCAATGTTCGTAGCTTGCTCTAAATCATTGCCAGCCCCGGTAGTAACCTCAAAGAAAACCAATTCTTCCGCCACCCTACCGCCTAAAGCTGCAGCTAATCTGGCTTCCAACTGATTCTGTGTAACAAGTTGGGTTTCTTCCTCTGGAATAAATCGAGTATGTCCCCCTGTCTGCCCTCTTGCCACTATAGTTACCTTGTATGGAGGATCTGCGTGTGGAAGAAGATGAGCCACCAAAGCGTGACCAGCTTCATGATAGGCAACCATTCTTTTCTCTCTATCGCTAACGACCTTATTTTTTCTTTCCGGACCAGCTATCACACGATCTATAGACTCCGCCATCTCATCGTAGGTTATGGTCTTTTTATCCCGCCTAGCAGCCAAAATAGCCGATTCATTTAGCAGATTCATCAAGTCAGCCCCACTGAATCCTGCGGTTTGCTTGGCTATTGCCTCCATGTCTGTATCTTCTGAAATTGGTTTGCCCTTTGAATGCACATTAAGAATCTCTTCCCTACCCTTTACGTCTGGACTATCCAACGTGACTCTTCTATCAAAGCGACCCGGCCTCAACAAAGCAGGGTCTAGAATATCTGGTCTATTTGTCGAGGCCAAAACTATAATATTAGTTCCAGTATCAAATCCATCCATCTCAACCAATATCTGATTCAATGTCTGTTCTCTTTCATCATGTCCACCTCCAAGCCCAGCCCCCCGTTGCCTACCAACTGCATCAATTTCATCCACAAAAACGATGCATGGCGCATTTTTCTTTGCTGTATCAAATAAGTCTCTTACTCTAGAGGCACCGACTCCAACAAACATTTCTACAAATTCAGATCCACTAATCGAAAAAAAAGGCACTTCTGCCTCACCTGCAACAGCTCTAGCCAAAAGGGTTTTTCCTACTCCGGGCGGTCCCATCAATAAGACACCTCGAGGTATCTTGGCTCCCAAGGCCAAAAACCGATCCGGTGATTTCAAAAATTCAACAACTTCCTGTAGTTCCTCTTTAGCCTCATCCACTCCTGCGACGTCGGAAAAACTTACGGTAGGATTATCACTGTCAAAAACTCTCGCTTTAGATTTGCCAAAACTAAAAGTCTGGCTTGTACTTCCTTGTGCCTGTCTCATCATAAACAGCAAAATAGCACCAAAAAAAATGATAGGTAGAAAATTAATCAAGATACCAAATAGACTTCCTAACCCACCTCTTCCGCTCACGGAAACATCCACTCCACCTGGCCCACTGCTGACATCGGCAGCCTCAAGCTGCTCCAAAATACTTGAACCGGTCTCTTTCCTTGACGTATAACGTGACCCGTCATATCCCACTGCTGTGAGAGTATCTCCATTAATCTCAATAGTTTCCAATTTATTCTCAGAGGCTAACGAAATTACCCTACTTATCGGGATTTCGGAAGAACCCCCAAATGGGTCATTAAAAACCGTCAGAAGTATAGCCATCACTCCGACAGCGATCAAAAGATATATAAACATGCTCCTCATGGAACGCATATTCATCTATTTCTCTCCAT
>CAYMZR010000134.1:0-3308 GCA_964394975.1 uncultured Dehalococcoidia bacterium
GTCACAAGAGAAGATAGAACCACTGAAATCGGCACTGCCGCTGCCAAGAAGTAAATGGCCCAAGAGGGAATAATGGCTGCATATAAAATTTCAAATCTATAGGCAGGTTCCCCAAACAAGACAACTATGTTCACAAATAAAGAAATGAAAATGGCACTAAATATAGAAAAATTTAACTTGTTCATTTTTCCTCACAAAAAAGCCTCACTGCCAAAACGTAGTGAGGCTTTATCTGCAACTTCTTATTTATCGTGACTGCTATTCAGTAGCAGTGAATGTCCCCACTTTACTACCGTCACATAAAATATCATAGGTTCCAGGGGCTCCAATATTAAAGTCGTAGTTTTTCCTAGACCCAGATGCCAAATCCAAGGCAATTGAGGCGGTTCCTATCTCCAAAGCACCACCAGCTGCCTTTATGTTCATCCCGGAAATCTCGTACTTGGCGTTCTTTTTCTCACCTACAATCTCAATGGATTTTGTGGCTCCCTCTTTAACAGATGTACCAACCAACTGTACCCCAAGTCGGATCCTCGAAGCGACAGGAGCTGTCAAATCTCCTGGGGATGCTGATTCTATTCCGTTAACCATTGATGTTGCTTTGCAGGTTCCATCGGCTTTATCCAAATCTACTGATAACTCTTGTAATTTGCTTGCGATGGGGGATCTATGAAATTCACCTGTTTTATCTGAATCTTCTCGAGCCGGCCTTCTGTTTCCAGATTTGACCCCACATGCCGTAGCCACAATACCTATCAAGACGATCAACATAACAACCATCATAAATTTATTGTTCATAGTAATCATAATTCGCTCCATTACATGAGAATGATTAACGATATCTTAACCTATTTCAGTAGTGCTGAAGTTTACCACTCTCAAACGAAATTTCCACATAGTTAAACGAAAAAGGGAGCAATCCAAAAAGGATTGCTCCCTTTATTTTCATTTCCTTTAATTCAGCTGTCTTAATCTAGGGTCTAATCTATCCCTTAGCCAGTCACCCAAGAAATTAAGTGACATCACAACCAAGAATATAGCTACGCCCGGGAAGAACGATATCCACCATGCATCATTGATGTATGGCCTACCATCATTCACCATAGCGCCCCAAGCTGGGGTTGGAGGCGGTATACCGGCACCCAAGAAACTCAAAATAGCCTCTGTCAGTATAAGCTGACCCACTCTGAGAGTGGCAATCACAATTATGGTGTTCATTGTTCCTGGAAGAATGTGCCAAACCAATATCCTGAATGTGGAACACCCCGCCACCTTTGCAAGAGAAACGTAATCTCTAGTTTTCAGGCTAAGCACTTCTCCCCGCACATTTCTAACAAACGGGGTCCATGAAAGTATTCCCAACAGAACTATCAGAATCGTAAAGGTTTGGCCAAATGCTATAACTGCAACAATTGCAACCAATATAAATGGCAATCCTAACCAAATATCCGTCACCCTCATGATAACTTCATCTATCAGTCCGCCAAAATAGCCCGCAACCAAACCCATCGACACGCCAATAAGTAGTCCAAATATAAGAGCGACTGTCACAACAACAAGTGAAACTCTTGCACCATGAATGATTCGGCTCAATAGGTCTCTACCTATATTATCTCCGCCAAGGATGTGCTCCCAGCTCGACCACTTTACCTTCGCAACATAACCTATATCTTTAAACGCCGCTTCCACAGCTTCCTGAGTAGCGGTATTTTCCAACGTAGGGGTGATGTCGAATTTAAGCATAGCTTCTTCAATGGGTAAATCGACTGGGTCTGGGAATGCCAGAGGATCGGCCGTGGTTTTTATATTAAGGACGATAGGGGTTTCCCACACGGGGGGAATATTCCTGTTATCTGGCCTTGCAATTATTGGATCATGAGGAGCTAGTAAATCAGCGAAAATCCCCGTGAATATAAGCAACGCTAAGAGAAACAAGGGAATGATTGGCCATCTTCTTATAAAGCCCCAAGTTTCCCCAAGCTTGCTCTTTTCAGCACCAATTTGCCGAAGTAAGTCGTCCGAAAGTTCTACGGATTGTGCCATTTTGTAATCCTACGAGTATCGAATTCTGGGATCTACTAATGCGTAAATCATATCTGTGAAAAAGTTCATTGTAACGTAGAGCGCCGTCCAAACAAGCACCACTCCAACCATTATTGGGAAATCGTTGTTGTTTATCGCTTGGAAAGCAAGTCTTCCTAATCCAGGTATAGCAAATATGGTCTCGGTCACCACTGCACCCGTTATAAAGCCCGTAAGCAGTAAACTTGAGAATGTCAGAGGTGCTATCAAAGCATTCCTAAATCCATGTTTCCAAATTAAAGTGTTGTAGCTAACACCCTTAGCTCTAGCTAGTTTAATAAACTCAGAGTCAAGTATTTCCAACATCGATGATCGAACCAATCGCAAGTAGGTAGCTGCAGCAATCCAGCCCAGCGTAACCGTTGGGAGGACGTAATACTTCCACTCAAAAAAGCCTTCTCCGAGAGTTCCTGTAGGAAACCAGCGTAATTTCACGGAGAATACTAGGATTAGCATGATGCCAACCCAAAAAACCGGCAAGGCTTGTCCAAATAGGGCAAATCCTCTGCCTAGATAATCCCAGAGGCTCCCTCGGCTCACAGCCGATAGTACCCCCAAAGGGATCCCAATAACGCCAGCAAATATATACGAAGTTAAGGCAAATTTAAGCGTCGGTGGCAACCTATCCATAATTTTCCCGAAGACATCTTTTCTGTCTAACAGGCTGTCCTGCCAATTGCCTTTAACAATATTTCCAAGCCACACCGCGTATTGCCACACTAATGGTTTGTCCAGCCCCAATTCCCGTCCAAGCTCATCCCAGCGCTCCTGGGTCAATCCATATCCACCCTCTTGGGCATATAAGTAGCGGGGATCACCCGCTGCTCTAGAAAGTCCAAAGGTTATGAAGGTTGCTCCAATCATAGCGAAACAAGCAAAAATTATTCGCCTTAATAGGAATGTAATCATGCTCCGAGCACCTTCCAAAATTCCGTCACCACAGGCGACGATCTAGTTTAATTATTAAGCATCAACGCTCAACCCGTTGGATTTTAATTTATTCAACTAAATTAGGCAATGACACCCTTGCGGTAGGGAGGGAGAAGCTTCTTAAAGTATCTCCCTGCCAACCATTTACTTATTTATCAGCCATTCTTCCAATTATTGAGACTTAGTCGAGAGGTTGGCTCTCCTGAATCTACAAAAAGACACCCCCCCACATATGGTGTGAAGGGGTATCTATTTTCTAGGTCAGCACTTACTTCATTATCACCAAGTTGACGTTG
>CAYMZR010000135.1:0-3198 GCA_964394975.1 uncultured Dehalococcoidia bacterium
TACGTCGATTTAGATACCTTAATGTCAGAATCGGATTTCATTAGTATTCATACCGTTCTCAGTGAAAGAACGCGGGGACTTATTGATTCTTCTAAACTTCAGTTGATGAAAAAAAGTAGTTTTATAGTTAATACCTCACGGGGACCTATTATTGACGAATCAGCTTTGGTTGAGGTTTTGGAAAATGCTCAGATAGCAGGAGCGGGATTGGATGTTTTCGGTTTGGAACCGATCCCTTCCGATCATCCTTTAATTACCTCAAACCGAACTGTAATTACACCTCATATTGGATACGTGACACAAGAAACGTATAAAATTTTTTATGCGCATACACTGGAATGCATCGTCGCGTTCATGAATGGAAAACTAGTCAGAGAGTTGACCCAAATAGGCTTTTAATTTAGAGATTGAAATTAATGGAGGATATATCAGGTGCCATCTTTTGATGTTGTTTCGAAAACAGATCTCATGGAAGTAGATAATGCAGTAAATGGTGTAAAACGGCAGATTAGGCAACGTTTCGACCTCGCAGGAACAAAATGCAATGTCGAACGAAATGAAAATAGTTTGACGATTACTGCCGATGACAATATGAAATTAACTCAATTGCATGATTTGTTAAGGCAAAATTTCGCTAGCAGAAAGGTTGACGCTAAAGCTTTAGATTTTGGAAAACCTGAAAATGCATCTGGTGATTCTTTGCGACAAGAAGTAACCATTAAGCAGGGAATAGATCAAGAATTAGCAAGAAATATAAATAAAGCTGTAAAAGGCTCAAAAATGAAGGTCCAGATCTCGATAAAAGGTAGTGAACTTCACGTGTCAGGGAAAAAGCGAGACGAACTCCAAGAAACTATCGCCTTTATAAAGAAAATGGATACTGATCAACCTTTGCAATATGTTAATTTTCGAGATTAATTAATCGTAAATACTTTTCATTTGCCAGGCATCTAATTTCTTCAAGGTGACTGATGTGCCTTGGGATCTTATTGAGATGCCTTTACTATCTGCCCTAGATGGGTAAACTCGCATTGCGACACATTGTTTGCCGTTAACAAATACTTCCAATACGCTTTTGTCCAAAAATACCCTTAAATTTAGGTTTTCATTAGGTGACAGATACACCGGTGCCGTTTCGGGAGCCCGTGATAGTACGTCAGAAGACAAAGATGAATAGGATGAATCTATAGAAATGAGGCTATCTGAAGCATCTAATCGTTTTCCAGGCTCCCATCCCTCATATCTTTCCCAATTCCTAAAACCTCTGTTCCTGTAGAAAGATATTCGGGTAAATTCTTCTTTGTTCGGAGATCTAAAGACGGTGAGGTCAACCATTGGGGAATCATTGGTTTCGATCTCGGCCATTATTTCCAGAGCGTCGCCCTGGAGTTCTTCTAACACTATTTCTTGGTTGGCAGGGATTTCCATCTTGGAGATATCTTTGTGATTTGTTCTCAAAGACCCAATATCCCCTGCAGGTTCCACAGATAGCATATCTTTTCCTATCGAGTCCTGATCAATGAGGGATAATCGCCTTGGTAGAGTCATGATCTGGTTCCACCCGTGGTTATCCATTCCTGGGTTCATATTGAAGATCGTTATCACACCACCTTTGCCATCAGGTGTAGCAGATGGAGCGTGAACTCCAGCAGGTCCATAAGGGCCAAAATTAAATTCATGGTGAGATGTCACTACGAACTTATCTTTTTCTTCATCATAGTCGCCTAGTAAAGCCTGACCACCGCTCATGTGGCTGAAAAATAACAGAATATGTCTGTCGCCTATAGGCCAGAAATAAGGGCAGGCACCATCGTCTCCCACTAATGTGAAATGGTCACCTTCAATGAAAGGATGAAGATATTCCCAATTTGTAAGGTTCTTTGATTTCAGTAGGAAATTGGCTCTAGTCCTTCTGCCGGACGGAATATGAGGTAAAGTGCCTCCTGAAAGGGAATAATAATAGTCACCTTTTTTCCAAATGCATGGATCAAATACTCTAAGCTCCGGTGGTGCTTCTTTGTCTTTTAGTTTAATAACAGGCTGGCCTGTCAGTTTTTCCCAGTTAAGTAAGAGAGGATCGCTTGATGTCGCTATCATATTTCCGACCTCGGTTCCGTGGTACATGGCTATCACTCGATCATTCTCGACCAAGGTGGCTCCAGAGAAACATTTTTCCTCTGGGTTTGGGTATATGGCATATGGCAAGTCTCTCCAGTTAATTAAGTTTTTACTTATGGCGTGTCCCCAATGTTGTCTCGGATCTTCTGGCGGATATGCTTGATAGAAGAGATGCCAGTTATCTTGCCAGTAACACAAACCGTTTGGATCGTTCAGGGTGCTCTCAGGATTGACGTAATGATAGATAGGTCTGAATTTGTCTTTCGATAATTTTCTTCTCGAATCGGACATTCTCGCGATCAGGGGATTCTTCGCAAGTTCCTTTTCCTGCTCTTTAAGGGTAGAAGAGAAGGTATATATGGGAACTTTGGAAGTGTAGTCGTTACTGGACATTTGGTTTCCTTAATTTGAGGCGACAAAAAATCGATAAATTAAATAAATAACTAAAATAATTGAACCGATTATGAAAGTGGAAGCTGATCGCATATGATGAGTAGCTTAGTCATAATAACTTACTTGATTATCATTTCTCAACGCAAACTTGGCACTACCTTTTTGCAGAATAGTTCGAGCGATTTCTGTACTTTATTTGCTGGTATCTCTTCTCCGGCATTGAATTCCGCGGCTATTCCATCCAAGCTTAGAACCTCTATCATTTTGGTGAGCTGCTTCACGACAGTTTCAGGGTCCCCCACTGCTACTTTTTCCCCTTGTATGTCCGACCAATTTATCTCAGAAAGATTCATACTCGTATTCCCTTCACTATTAAGTGGCGCTGTCGCATTGTTACCTAATTGGGACCCAAGTCGCCTGAATTGTTTCATGAAGCTTGCCTCTGAATTTTCCATAGCTTCTTCAGTGGACCTTGCTACATGAACAGGAACTCGTAACAATATGCTACCCGTACAATGACCCGAGTTTTTGAGCGCTTTTCTATATAGAACAACTTGCTCAGCAACATCTGAAAGTGACAACCCTCTTACTCCTACAAATATAGGAATTCCCATTTCACCTAGTGTTGTGAAGGTTTCAGATGTGGTCGCTGCTATTCGCATAGGAGGATGGGGTTTCTGTAAAGGT
>CAYMZR010000136.1:0-3162 GCA_964394975.1 uncultured Dehalococcoidia bacterium
AGAGGACTTTGATTTAGATTTGAAGTCACTCTCTAGCAATATAAGATTTATGATTGATAAGGGCGTTGTCACGGGAAACGGAACCCTGTTGATTGGTGGTGCTGGCGGAGAACATCCAACTATGAATGTTGACGAGCGTAAGGCTGTAATGTCCGCTGCTGTAGAAGCGGCTAAAGGCCAAGTTCCTGTACTTACCAGTATCCAGCATACTGATGTTCGCGCAATACTCGAACTCGCTGAGCATGCTACTGAAATAGGACTTCATGGAGTACAGTTAGGACCGACCTATTACTATGAACCTTCAGAAGCCGATGTGATTAGACTATTTGAACATGTTAGCGCAGGTTCTGATGTCAACCTTATGATTTACCACACATGGTGGGAAGGATTAACTATGAGCATTGACCTCATAGAGCAGTTGACCCAGATAAGAAATGTTAATGCCATGAAATGGTCTGCACCTAATGTGCAACTTTATAGGGAAGGATTTATAAGATTTTCCGAGGAATTGGCAATAATCGATAATGGTGGAGAACATATCTGGAGTAATGTATTAGGAGCGACCGGATTCATCACACATTTGAGTGGTTTCTGGCCTGAATACCCATCTGAAATATGGAAGCTACTTAAGAATTCTGATTATGAAACGGCCAAAACGCGATTGGGTGATTTCAAATGGAAATGGCGTAAATGGATCATTAAAGTAATTCAGGAAACCGGAGGCGAAGGCCCATTCATAAAGGCTGCCATGGAAAGAGTAGGACTTCCTGCTGGCCCGCCGAGGCCACCTTCAATAAGACCCTCAGAATACCTAATGTCAGAGCTTGATATTCTCATGAAGGAAGCCGAAATCCCGATTTACAAATAGCCGCATACCATTGAATTATGTGAGAGAAGATCCCTGAATTCTCTTTTCTTTCCCTTCCCATTCTTTATCTCTGAGAACATACTTCTGTATTTTTCCAGTGGCTGTCTTTGGAAGTTCTCCAAACTCAACATATTTGGGTGCTTTGAAATGAGCTATCCGATCCCTGGTAAATGTGATTATTTCCTCTTCTGAAACAGATGAACCTTCTCTAGACATAACAAAGGCTTTTGGGACTTCTCCCCATCTTTCGTCCGGTACTCCCACTACACTTACTTCTAGGACACCATCGTGCTCCATTATCACTTTTTCGACTTCTTGGCTGGATATATTCTCTCCGCCGGAGATTATGATGTCTTTGGCTCTGTCTTGGAGTTCTATATACCCATCAGAATGCCACACGGCCAAATCGCCACTGTGAAACCAACCACCTTCGAAGGCTTTGCTAGTTGCATCTTTGTCATTGAAATAGCCAGACATAACTATGTTACCGTTCATGACAACCTCACCCATTTGTGAGCCATCCTTTTTCACATCGTTCATTTCTGTATCTACAACTCTTATACCTGTATCGGCAACAATATACCCGACACCTTGACGTGATTTTAGACTTGCAACTTCGTCAGAACTTTTTTCTTTCCAGTCAGGTTGTATAGCGCATATCGTGGTTGGTCCGTAGGTTTCAGTAAGGCCATAGGTATGCAGTATATGTGCCCCCATATTTTCCATACTTCGTATTACCTGTGGTGCTGGTGGTGCTCCAGCGGTCATTATTGTGACGCCACTAAGATCCTGTTGTTCAGCATTTGGTATGGAATACATTGATGTAAGTACAGTGGGTGCACAGCACATGTGAGAAACCGACTCCTCTTCTATTAGTCGGTATACTTCCAGTGGTTCTACCCTTCTAAGACATACATTCGTTGCGCCCACGGCAGTGGTTGCCCAAGTAAAACACCAACCGTTGCAATGGAACATTGGCAAAGTCCAAAGATAGTTTGATTCAAAGTTCATTCCGCTTTCTACGACTTCTCCCAGAGCAGAGAGGTAGGCACCACGTGAGTGATATTGAACGCCTTTAGGCATTCCTGTAGTCCCTGATGTGTAGTTGATTGCGATCGGATCGGCTTCTGATTCCAATGGAACTCTATGCTCTCCATCAGGAGCGGCATTAAGGAAATCTTCGTATTCAGGGCCTTCAACCAGATCGGATTTTGGGAAGGTATCTACCACTTGTACAAATTTGGTTATGTTGGGCAGTTCACCCTTTATTTGATTTATTATTTCAGCATATTCAGAATCAAAGACGAGCACCTTAGCTCCTGAATGATTAAGGATGTATGAAATTTCTCTTGCAGATAGCCTGATGTTAATCGCAACCAGAACTGCGCCAATCTTTAATGGTCCATAATGCCCTTCAAACATTGCAGGTATGTTTGGTACAAGGAAACCTACGCGATCACCCTTTTCAATCTGTTCCTGCTGCAATGCCCCGGCTAATTTATTGACCCGATCGTAGAACTCTTGGTACGTGTAGGTTATGTCTCCATAGCTTAGTGCAGGCTTGTCGGGATACACAAAGGCCGACCTGTCAAGAAATGAGATGGGGTTAAGGTCTTTATAAAAAGGACTAGTGTTCATATTTCAGTCTCCTAAGCGTCTGTTTGATCAGATTCTGGCATTATATATACCAAACTGGGTTTCGGCATATTTTGAATCGCAATTATGGGGAAATTCGGTTAGTATGGAACTATGAAAGAAAAAGAGATTCAGGCACTCGTTATGGCCGGTGTAAATGAGGAAGTGAATCTACGCCCTCTAAGCGGATTCAAATTGGATTTCTCTGCAAACCCGGGTTTCAAAAAAGTTTTTTTTTCTGCTAGTTGTGACTGCGGAACAGCTGCTTTATTGAGTCTGGAGGTGTCTGAAGAAAAGACAGATGGTGATATAGAAGCTGCTCTTCCTTCGTTGGTTCAGAGAATTGAAATGCAAGAAAAATCTTTTAGAAGAATGGACTGCAGTATGCACGGTATGATGCGGACTGGATTTGTTCCGGATAACGGAAATTGAGGTACTTATAGATATGGCAAAAGAGATGTCTGAATCGGAAGCCTTGGCAAGTGCTCAAAAATTTTCAGAGCGCTATGTTGGGCGAGGTCCGTATGAGTTCTTTCCGGAGAAGGAAGTTGTACAGGAAGTTCAAAAAGGGTTGGCTGAGAATCACAGGTTGGAAGGCTATAGGTATTGCCCTTGAATGCCTTTAAGTGGCGATCCAGTTGAGGATCGCAAGAAGATAT
>CAYMZR010000137.1:0-3094 GCA_964394975.1 uncultured Dehalococcoidia bacterium
CTGACTAGGCAGTATTCTTCGGAAGCTAAAGAACCCATTGTGATGGTCAGCCTTTTGGCAGGGTTTTCTATAACCTTTTGTTTCATATTGTCTGCCTGCATTTCCAGTTTCTTCAGTTGGCAGTTCAGTTTCTATGTATTTGGATTTTTACTGTGTTTTTTTGCTGCGCCACTTTTTTGGTTTGGAATTGCGGCTGATAGAGAAAAAAAATATTCAAAAGAAGAGACGTCTTACGAACCATATGCATTTGGTTCCTTTTTAGGTGCTCTGATGTCAAAGCCTTTCTTTTGGGGATTAAGCATTATGTTTGCGGCTTTTGCTTTGAATCACATAATGCTGATAAGCCAGATACTACCCTTATTTGAAAGCAAGGGAGCTACTTCGACTTCATCTGTTTTGATTGCTTCAGCTATGGGACCAATGCAAGTTGGTGGGCGTGTGGGATTATTGTTAATTGAAAAACGTCTAAAAAGGCAGTTTGATATTGTTTGGGTTGCTATATTTAGCTGCGGGATTTTGGTTTGTGGTAGTGGAATGCTTTATTACTCTGAAACTAGCCTTCTCATTCTGGGCGTTTTCGTCGTATTCCAAGGAGTTGCGTTTGGAATCATAAACCTTGTCAAGCCAGTCATAGTTGCCACACTTTTAGGAGAATCTGACTTCGGATTTATAGCGGCTATCGTAGGTGTTGGCTATATTCTAGGATTTGCTGTTGCTCCAGGTATATCGGGGTTAATATCAGATTATTGGGGTGTTGATGCTCTTATTTCAACGACTTTTTTGATTGCTTTATTAGGATTCGTTGTATTTTCATATGTAGTACTAAAAAGTCGTAAAGTGATTAATCTGTAAGGCTAGCAATAAAATCTTTAAGATGACGGCCAATTTGGTCGGGAGATATTTCCTGAATGAAATGCCCACCCTGAACGGTTACTTCTCGCTGATTATTCCATAATCGGGCCTTTTCTCTTTGTTTACCGACTAATATGGATCCTGGTTCAGCATTTATAAATAGTTTTGGTATGTTACTCACACATAAAAAATCTGAATATGATTGTACTAACTGGACGATTTCCTTTGGTTCTCCAGCAATAGGTATTTCTCGAGGCCAAGTCAAAGTAGGCCTTCTATCTTCCCCTGCTGACTTAAATGGCTTCATATAAATTTTCAGATCCTCTTCTGAAAGTCTTCCATCTCCAGCCAGTATTCTTTCGACAAATATATTTTTGTCTAGGATCAACTCTTCTCCGGCATCGGATCTGAAGGCTTGAAAGATATTCTTTGCCACTTCCGGCCAGTCATCCCAACTTTCTATTGGGCTTGTTATTGCTTCCATATAGGAAATACTTTTAACTTTTTCAGGATTTAGAAAGGTCCAGTAAAATCCAAGCGCTGAACCCCAGTCATGAATAACAAAATGTACTTTTTCAAGGTCTAAATTATCGAAAAGTCTATATAGATATTCGCTGTGTTCTTCAAATTTGTAACTATTTGGTCCGGGATTGTCCAATTTATCTGATTCCCCCATACCAATGAGATCTGGAGCGACGATTCTTCCAAGATGAGCAACATGGGGAATTATATTTCTCCAAAGATATGAAGAGGTTGGGTTTCCGTGGATGAAAACTATAGGGTCTCCTTCTCCTTGGTCTATATAGGCCAAAGATTTGCCATTTATAGCCATATACTTCTTAGGATATTGATTTGTAAATACATTGCCGTCAGACATCACTTTTCCTTGAATTTTGTTTTGCATTCCCTTTAAAGAGATTCATTGTGACTTGTTCGATCTTACCAAAATGCTCTGAAACATTCTTTCATCCGACTTAGGTATAATCGCGCTTAATTTACTTTTAGGAGAAGACTTTGGACACTGGCAAACTTGAGATTGGACAATCTGGTCATATTATTGCAGAGGTTACCACTGAAATGACGACTAACAGGACTGGTAATGCAGGTGATGATGTATTGTCTACTCCGGCTATGCTGGGCCTCATGGAAGGTGCTTGCATAAAGCAATCGGACCATTTATTGGACAAAAATGCCTCGACGGTGGGTTACGCGGTTGACGGCCTCAGGCATGTCGCGCGGACTGATGTTGGAGAAACTGTAGAAATAAGCACATGTCTGACTGAAGTGGACAGAGCAAAAGGTCGTCTCACATATGAAATCGAAGTGACCCATAATGGTAATACCGTGGGGAAGGCAGTTCATAAAAGGGCGATAATTTCCAAAGGATAAAAATTATCTGATATTAACGGAGGCGGCAACATATATTTTTGAGCTTTGGGAAAGGAGGACTAGTTATGCAAGGAATGTTTTTTACTGGAGATTCTGTTGTAGAGGCTATAAATATCGACAAATTAGCACCAGCCTCTGGAGAAGTATTGCTTCAAATGAAAGCTTCTGGTGTGTGTGGTAGTGATTTAAAGAATTTTAGAGCCCCAAAATCTGAGAAACCAAAAATGTCTGACCTGAAGGTCCCTGGTCACGAGCCGGTTGGCGTGGTAGTTGAACTTGGTCAAAATGTAGGTGGCCTCTCCGTTGGAGATAGGGTAATGATGCATCATTACACAGGGTGTCTGAAATGCTCTATGTGCCTCATTGGATACACTCAAATGTGTTTGGTGGCTCACAAGGTTTATGGGTCAACAGAACATGGCGGACATCAGGAATACATGCTCGTTCCTGCTTATACATGTATTCCCATGCCGGAGAGTCTTGATTTTGTTTCTGCAGCTGCGTGTTCTTGTGGTACGGGCACGGCTTTTCATGCAGTAAAAAGATTGAACCCTACAGGATTGGATACAGTAGCTATATTTGGCCAAGGACCTGTTGGCCTTTCGGCAACTATGTTTGCTGCACAGCTGGGTTCAAGGGTTATAGCGGTCGATATATCCCCATATAGACTGAATCTGGCTAAGGAATTGGGTGCCAGTGAAGTAGTAGATTCGTCTTCACACAATGCAGAACAGGTCATTAGGGAGCTCACATCAGGAGAAGGTGCCGAATGCACCTTGGATGCTACAGGTATACCACAAGTAAGAATTCAAGCTGTTGATAGTGCTAAGTACTGGGGAAAAGTATGTTTTGT
>CAYMZR010000138.1:0-3081 GCA_964394975.1 uncultured Dehalococcoidia bacterium
CCTTAAAAGAGATTCATCATACGGTAAAAAGGCCAGGAAGGACACAGGATCATGACCCTGTAGAAATTCCGGTAGCTGAGGAGCTGGCTACAGTGCCAGGAATTGTCAAGAAAGATAATGACGTCGCTTGGTACTCTCGTAATTACCCTATCGTAAGTCAAAATGTGGAAAAGGCTGCTGACAGAGAGTGGACTTGGACTGTTTATACAGGGGAAATGTATGAGTACAGGAAACATCACGATGAAGTGAATAAGCCGTTGGTGGAGGCAGCCTATGTCTCAGGAAACATATTGCCTACCGGCAATGTTGAAGCTGGAAGGGACGTAACAGAGGAAATAAGGCAAAAGGCCAGAGATCTTGGGTTTGGTGAGGTTGGATTTACCAAGTACGATAGAAAGTACGCTTATAAAAGTAAGAAAGCCTGGGTTAAATATGAACATGCCATATGCTTAGCTCTTGAGCAAGACTACTGGCAGACTCAGACCATCCCTAGCATGGAAGCTGAATTTGCCCATTTTGGGACTTATGAAGAAGAAGGGGCTATGGCTTTAGATTTGGCCGATTTTATCAGGGAGCTTGGTTATAGCGCTCAGGTTCATAGTCCAAATGATAATAGTGCAGCATATATACCCATGTTTGTTGAAGCCGGTCTTGGGCAACTTGGTGCTAACGGGCAACTGCTGTCCCCGCATTTTGGCAATAGGTCGAGACTCTTAATCATAAGTACGGACGCGATAGTTACATATGACGAGCCTGTAGATTATGGTATTCATAAATTCTGCGAAATGTGTCAGGTTTGTGTTAATCGATGTCCGGGTAGAGCTTTGGTCAAAGAAAAAGTATTCTGGAGAGGTGTGGAAAAACACAAACTGATGTATGACCGATGTCGACCTGTAATGGCCACCTATGAGGGATGCGGCGTTTGCATGTTGGTTTGCCCTGTACAGCGCTATGGTATGGCTCCTGTTATGGAACATTTTGTGGAGACCGGGGAAGTTTTAGGTAAGGGAACGGATAATTTGGAAGGATATGAAATTAGAGGTAAAGGTTATTACGGACCAGGCAAACTTCCGTCATTCAGTAGGGAATTTTTTGAAATCCCGCATGGCACTAAGGATGAATGGTTGTTCACACAATTCAAACAAAAAATTGAAGAGAAGGGTAAGGTCACTGAAGAGGAAAAGCAGGAGTTCGTTAAAGAGCTTGGAGAAATATTGTCAGAAGAATCTATCTTCGATGCCGGCTTATAGGTCATCAATTGGGAATATAATGCGAAATGACTAGTAGGAAAACTTTTCTGAAGGAAAATATAGACGGATTATTTGGAGAACTAAACACTGGTTATAAGGGTATGCCTGAGAGCGAACAATTGCACAGAGATGCCCATTTGGCCATCGCGTACCATGATTCTGGTAGACCAATACCGGAGTCAATAGACCCTAGGGTGATCGAATTGATCTCCAAATACGGACCAAAAGATACCTAGTCCAATCCAATAATAAAGGCCCCCTCCAGTCTGTTTATTTGAATAGATTGGAGGGGGTTTCTCATATATAATGCCGAAGCTATATGCCATGCCGACGACGGGAAGTTGCTTTCAAAAAGTCTACATTAACTAATGATATCTAAACTAAGGATTAAAAATGGCAACCAACACTAAGAATCTAGAATTATTGAAACATAAATCCGCTGAAGTTAGTCTAGGCCCGGACCGAGCCCCAGCACGATCTATGTTACGAGCTGTTGGATTAGATGACGAAGACATGGAAAAGCCATTTATAGCTGTAGCCAACTTAGCGAGTGATGTCACCCCATGTAATGTGCACTTAACGAGAATTGCAGAAAAGGTTAAAGAGGGCATATGGGATGCGCAAGGTGTACCGTTTATGTTTGGAACTATTACTATCAGCGACGGTATATCAATGGGTACGGAGGGTATGAAAGGTTCCCTTGTGAGTCGGGAGGTGATCGCTGATTCAATCGAAACAGTCTGTTTCACAGAAGGAATGGATGGACTGGCAGTGGTGGCTGCCTGCGACAAGAATATGCCGGGCGCCATGATGTCAATGGCACGTCTAAACATACCATCTGTTTTTGTTTACGGAGGTGCAATTTTGCCGGGCAACTATGCGGGGAAAGACATAAATGTACAGGATATGTATGAAGCAGTCGGCGCATTTTCAACTCGACAAATCTCCCTAGAGGAATTGATAGCGATGGAGCGGGTGGCTTGTCCTGGCGAAGGGGCTTGTTCCGGTATGTTCACAGCAAACACAATGGCTTCTGCTATCGAGGCAATGGGAATGTCGATACCAGGTGCGGCCTCTATACCCGCAGTTGATCCAAGGAACTTGAAGGTGGCCCATGAAGCTGGAAAGCATCTTTATCACATGCTTGAGAATGGGATAAAACCGAGGGATATTATGACTCGGAAAGCATTTGAGAATGCGATTAGATTGGTACTTTCGATGGGTGGCTCAACAAACGCAGTTTTACACCTCCTGGCTATCGCAAGGGAGGCGGAAGTTGAATTAACAATAGATGATTTCGACATACTCTCTCGGGAAACGCCATATTTAACTGATCTTCGGCCTGGGGGGAATTATGTGATGTCTGATGTGGATCGGTCTGGCGGAGTCCAAGTTGTCTTGAAAGAGTTGCTGGATGCTGGCTTATTACATGGAGATGCTACATCAATAAACGGTAAAACGCTGGAAGAGAACCTATCGGATGTCGAGACAAGACCAGATGAAAGAGTCATTTTTTCTATTCCAAACGCCAAAAGCTCAACAGGAGGTTTAGCTATTCTGAAGGGTAATTTGGCTCCTGAAGGAGCGGTTATTAAGGTTGCAGGAACTAAGATAGAAAAGCATGAAGGCCCGGCTAGGGTATTTGATGGGGAGCGGAGTGCCTTCGAAGCAGTTACGGATGGTTCTATAAAAGATGGTGATGTAGTAGTGATCAGATACGAAGGTCCGAAAGGTGGTCCTGGAATGCAAGAAATGTTAGCTGTGACCGGTGCAATCATGGGAGCAGGTCTTGGTGAAACTACCGTACTTATTACTGACGGAAGATTCTCAG
>CAYMZR010000139.1:0-3037 GCA_964394975.1 uncultured Dehalococcoidia bacterium
CCAAGGTAGAAATTAATAACCCTCAGCAGGTTACATTGAAGAATGGAAGACCCGCAACTAAGGGCGTTTGCTCGAAAGGATGCGGAACTAACGTTTTTCGAATAGGAAAGGCCAGCTAGCACTGCAGAAGTAAAACACGGCAGGGTGGGATTTGACCCACCCTTGTCGTTTACCTCAAGAGAATTACCTTCCTGAATGGTTGGACAATGCCTCGCGTCAGCGGGGCTTTTTTTTTGCTTTTAATTTTGGAATGTTTTGTCTATTCTCTATGTTGTTACTTTTTTAAATCAATTATGAAAATCTGGAAATAACTAATGGGATTCAAATGTGGAATCGTTGGATTACCTAATGTTGGGAAGTCAACTCTTTTTAATGCATTGACTAAAACGGCCATGGCCCAAGCAGAGAATTATCCGTTTTGTACTATAGAACCCAATGTCGGAGAGGTAGCGATACCAGATCCTAGGTTGTATGAACTAGCGGAAATAGCAAAATCTGAGAATATCGTTCCTACTAGAATGACATTTGTAGATATTGCAGGATTGGTAAAGGGGGCTTCTAAAGGTGAAGGGTTGGGAAACCAGTTTCTTGCCAATATTCGTGAGATGGATGCAATCGCTTATGTTCTGCGCTGTTTTGATGACTCAGACATAGTTCACGTCGAGGGCAAAATAGACCCACTTTCTGATCTTGAAACCGTTGAAACAGAACTTATGTTGGCAGACCTGGAAACCTTGGAAAAGAGGGAGCTAGGTTTATCTAAAAAGGCTAAAAGTGGTGATAAAGAGGCCGCCGAATTGAGTTTCTTAGTGGATAAAGCATTAACTCTCTTGCGGGATGGTAAACCAGTCAGAGAAATAGATACTAAAGACGATGAAGAGACTTTATTAAAGGGTCTTCAATTGTTGACATCTAAACCGGTTCTCTATGTATGTAATGTAAATGAATCTGATGCTGCCAAAGGAAACCATTATTCAGATTCGATTTTTGAGATGGCTACAAAAGAGGGAGCGGGGGCAGTTTTAATTTCTGCCAAAATAGAATCTGAGTTGTCCCAACTTGATGATGATGATCAAAAAGAGTTTCTGGAAGAGCTTGGATTGAAACAGCCTGGCTTGGTCAGAATGATATATGAAGGCTATGATTTACTGGATTTAATGACTTATTTCACAGCTGGGCCGAAGGAATCCAGAGCATGGACTGTGCCATCTAACTCGTTAGCACCCAGAGCCTCAAGGGCAATTCATACTGATTTTGAAAAAGGATTTATTAGGGCGGAAGTCATTTCTTTCGCAGATTATGTTGAGTGCAATGGAGAGCAAGGAGCTAGGGAGGCCGGTAAAATGAGGATGGAAGGAAAGGACTATCAGGTTCGAGATGGGGACGTTATTTTATTTCGATTTAATGTGTGAGGAATAATTCCGTTTGGCAGTTCAAATCCTTTCAAACTGACAGATGTTTTACTGCATCTTCATCTATGACTACTCCTAATCCTGGCCCTGTAGGAACTTCAAGTCTTCCATCGTTCATTTCAAAAATGTGTGGACTTATACTATCTCTTATGGCGCTTGGGGTTCGGTCATACTCCATTACGCTTTCCTGAACGAATGGCTCCGGGTTGCCGCTTGGTGGACAAGGTGGAATGGTGGAGGCAACGTGAAGGCTGGCTGCTATCATGATTGGGGACCCCCAGACATGTGGGTTTACCTGTATACCCATAGTATTGGCAGTCATAGCGACGTTTCGCATTTCTGAAATTCCTCCTACATTGATCACATCGGGCTGCACTATGTCATAAGCTCTTTTGGACAAAAATTGTTGAAATTCATACCGAGTACGGAGATTTTCACCACCTGCTATAGCCATTGGCAGAGAATTTTTTACGAGTAGATACCCTTCAATATCTTGTGCATTGACTGGTTCCTCAAACCAAACGAGATCCAAATCTGATAATTTCTGCCCTATTTTTATAGCGGAAGAAGCGTTATATGCCTGGTTAGCATCCACCATTAATTTAACATCAGGGCCTATCTCATCCCTTATAGCTTTAACTCTTTTTACGTCTTCGTCGATACTGAGGCCGCCTATTTTTGTTTTCATGCCCATGAAACCGGACTCTACATAGCTTCTGGCTTCATCTAATAGGCGTGATGGGAATTCGCCCTCCGTGTAATACAATCCAGTTGCGTATACAGGAACGCTGTTCCGTATCTTGCCGCCAAGTAGGTCACATACAGGCATTCCTAATGCTTTTCCTGTTATGTCCCACAACGCGGTGTCCACAGCACTTATGGCGGATCCACCGAACCCAACAGCTAAATTGGCGTTATATATCGAGTGAAACATTTTTTGCCATATTGCTAGTCGGTTAGTCGGATCATCACCTTTCAGTAATGGGGCGAAGATTTCATTCACTACCGCGGCTGCCGGTCCCCCGCATCCCTCTCCCCATCCAATTATTCCTTCATCGGTAGTTATTTTTACGAGTCCTACGGATCTATTTGTGATGGTATCTTGAGACCACCCGAATGGGATTTCTAATGGTGCTTGAAGTTGAAAAGTTTCAAAACTTGTTATTTTCACAGATTTCTCCTGACACAGATCTTAAATCAAAAAACTGATGATCTTTTCAATAACGATTTATTAAGTAAGGTAAATATATTCAATCTTTATCATATTCGTATATTTTTAATTCTTGAAGTGTTCAAATGGGAATGTAGAATGTATGACAAGTAATTCATGTCGAACAATTCAAGAATAAATACGAAAAATATCCGGAATTTGCATACATTTGATTCCTTCAAGAATGGTAATTACCGTCTTTTGTGGGGAACTAACATTTGTATGTATGTTTCTAGATGGATGCAGATGACTACTTTGTCGTGGTTTGTCCTTGATCAAACTGGATCTCCGTTTTCGGTCGGGTTGGTCGGTTTTTTTGGTATGGTTCCGTTTTTATTTCTCGGTATTTTTGGTGGGTTCCTAGCTGATAAATTGGATCGCAAAAAACTGATTGTCGTGACACAATTTTTGAATC
>CAYMZR010000140.1:0-3024 GCA_964394975.1 uncultured Dehalococcoidia bacterium
AACTTGCTGATATTTCGGTGGAGGCATCAGGGTTTCCTGATGGTTTGAATGCAGCTATTAGAGGTGCCACTAAGCATGGCAAAGTGATTATCTTTGGTATTCAGGAAGGACCTAGAGGCAAGACCACCGAAATCGACACATCAAATTTCCTTAAAAATGCTCCCACAATTATTCCCACTTCTGGTGCCGGAAGCGGAGATCCTATTGGACATATTGAAAGAATGATTGAATTAAAAGACAGAGGCTGGTGGAATCCTGGAGAAATGAAAACCCACGAGTCTAATTTCACCGATGTTAATGATGCCTATGATCAATACGAGAAATATGAGGACGACATTATCAAGGTTGTAATGAAGAACGACTGATTATTTCAGCGTTATTGAATTGAGGGGAGGAGACATTTTGTTTCCTCCCTTTTTTTATATCCTTGTTGGACCGATCTGAATAGGAGGATAGAATGAAAATCACATCTGTAAAAGCTATACCAGCTTCCCATACGACTACTAGGGTTGGGGTGTCTGTCGCTAGAAATTATGTTTTTGTAAAGATAGAAACTGATGATGGGTTAACGGGATGGGGGGAAGCAACCTGTGGACCTCTAAGTGTGGCCACCATGGTAGATGAGTTTGGCGAGGTTATTATAGGCCAGAACCCTATGGAAATTGAGAAGCTTTGGCAGACCCTCTACCACCATTTTCATGTCAGAGGTGGAATTGTCCAAATGTCTGCAATAAGTGGTATCGAAATAGCTCTTTGGGATATCAAAGGTCAAGCTCTTGGGGTACCGGTTTACGAGCTTTTAGGAGGAAAAATCAGAGATAAAATATGGACTTATGGTAGGTGGGATGGATTGACCCCGGAAGCAGCTGTTGATAATGCTATGTTTCATGTTGAACAAGGACTTACTGCTCTTAAGGGAGATCCTTTTGAACACAGAGGTATATTTATTGATAAAGCGTCAGAAGATCTAGCAGTAGCAAAAATGCGAGCTGTTCGGGATGCGGTTGGGGACGAAGTAGAACTTTTTGTTGAGGTTCACGGCAGATTAGCTCCGTCTGATGCAATTCGCGTAGCTAATAGGTTGGAAGAATTCAGGCCCTTCTTTTATGAGGAACCTGTGCCACCTCAAAACCTGGAAGCTCTTAAAAAAGTATCCGATAACGTAAATATTCCCATAGCTACAGGGGAAAGGCTTTTAACTAAATTTGATTTTGCAGATCTTTTGCCTTTGCAGGCTGTGGATCTTATACAGCCAGATGTTGTTCAAGCGGGAGGGATACTTGAACTAAAGAAAATCGCGGCTATGGCTGAGGCGTATTATGTTGGATTTCAACCTCATAACCCCTACGGACCCTTTTGTACAATAGCAGCGCTCCATTTGGATGCGTCTACCCCAAATTTCTTGATCCAGGAAGGTGGTATACATCCATGGTTTCAGGATGCAACCACTGGTGATTTCCCTGTACAAAAGAATGGATATTTTGGTCTACCTACGGGTAATGGTCTGGGAGTAGCCATGGATGAAGATTGGCTCGAAGCAAATCCTTGGAGGAAGGATGCTTATCCATGGAGACCTAATTTGGGGGCTAATCCGTCAAGGCAAGATGTATTTTGGTCCTAAGAGGGATCAAAGATTAGATATGTAGAGTATTTGTATTATATGAGTGGTTCGTCAGGATCGAGTAGGAGAAGTTGATTTGGCAGTTACAGGAGTCGAGATCAAAAATCGTTCTGAGTATGACTCAGGGATTAGTGATGGAGAATTTGGACCTTATGAACGAATAGATGGGATAGTTTTTTTTGGTGTTGATCCTGAAAATTCAGCCAACTCTAGGATCGTTGATTTACAACATGCACCAGTAGGGGACGATGGGTTGGTGAATTTTAGTTCAGATTTTGTGTTGCTGACACCTATAAAAACGCGGTCTTCACGTCTATTGGTTGATGTTGTGAATAGGGGCAGGAAGAGGGCGATACCTGATTTTAATATGTCGTCTCCTACTCTCACCGCGTCTCCTCATCTTGATCCTGGCGATGGGTTTCTCTTTAAGAATGGATACTCAGTGATATCGATTGGTTGGCAATATGATGTATATCGTAATGACTCCCTCTTGGGGATGGATCCTCCAATTCTGGAGATTGACGGAAAGCCAGTAAGCGGGAGTAATTCGGTCGAGATTCGGCCGAACGAATATATTAATAGCTCACTTCTTGCCAACAGAATTCATAAGCCATACCTAGCCAAGTCTACGGATAATTCGAATTCATATATGTATGTGAAGGATTGGGAGGACGGCCCCCAAAGGGAAATACCGTGTAGTGAATGGGAATTTGCTAAGGAACAAGACGGAGTGATTGTACCTAGTCATGAACACGTTTATATGAAATCTGGGTTTCATCCGGGCAAAATATATAGTGTTGTGTATGAAGCGCTGAATCCGGTTGTCGCTGGATCGACCCTGATGTCTGTTCGTGATATTGGGTCTTGGATAAAATATGGTGGTGCAAACTCTCCGGTAAAAAATCCGCCCACTCATGCATATGCCTATGGAATTTCTCAAACGGGAAGACTTTTAAGGCATTATCTTTATGCGGGCATGAATTTAGATGAGAATAACCGTCAGGTATATGACGGACTTATTCCTCATGTTGCCGGTGGAAGACGTGGTGACTTTAATCATAGATTCGCTCAACCATCCCAGCAGTCTGCTCCCGGGTTTGGCCATTTGTATCCTTTTTCTGATAATCCCGTTGCTGATCCGTATGGTAGGCAAACAGAAGGTCTTCAAGAGATTCAGAAAAATCTTGGAGGATTGCCGAAAGTTATATATACCAACACTTCTGCTGAATACTGGAGAGGTGATGCCTCCCTAAGCCATATTGACTTAGAAGGCCACCACGATTTAGACCTCCCTGAAAATACTAGAAGTTATTTGTTTTCAGGAACCCAGCATGTACCGCGAGACCTCCCACAAAAAAAAGATCCAGGTCCTGACGGGTCACTTGGACTTTATGGGTTTAATG
>CAYMZR010000141.1:0-2935 GCA_964394975.1 uncultured Dehalococcoidia bacterium
TTTTAGAGCACCGTGAACTAGCCAAAATTAAATCGACTTATATAGATGCCCTTCCCACCATGATTAACGAATCAACTGGCCGTGTTCACACTTCATACAGACAAACAGGAACCACAACTGGACGTATATCAAGTAACGATCCTAATGTCCAAAATATTCCCGTCAGAACTGAGCTCGGCAGAAAAGTTCGTGAAGGTTTTGTGGCTGAAAACCCTGACGAACATTTATTGCTGGCGGCCGACTATTCTCAAATAGAGCTTCGAGTATTGGCTCATCTCTCCAAAGATTCAGGTTTAGTCGATGCATTTCACCGAGGAGAAGACATTCACAGCGCAACTAGCTCTATAGTCTATGGAATTCCAATAGAATCAGTTACACCTGATATGAGAAGAATTGCTAAAGTGTTAAATTTTGGAGTTATATATGGTTTGAGTCCACATGGAATAGCCCGTCAGACTGACCTTACACAAAAGGAAGGAAAAGAATTCATAGATATCTACTTCAGCAAATATCCAGGAATATTAAATTATCTAGATAGTGTCAAATCCCAATGCCATTCTAGTGGCTATATCGAAACATTACTTGGGCGAAGAAGATATCTACCTGAAATAAATTCCAAAAATTTCCACTTGAGAAGTCAAGCTGAAAGGGCTGCCATAAATATGCCCATACAGGGAACCGCCGCGGACATTATAAAAGTAGCCATGATCAACATAGATGAGCAACTTACAAAGCTGGGACTGAAGTCAAAGATGATACTTCAAGTACACGACGAACTGATATTTGAAGTTCCTAAAAAGGAACTTCAGGAAATGGAATCTCTCGTCGGTGAACTGATGCCGTCTGCAGTAACTCTTGAGGTCCCTCTCGAAATTGAAATGAAAACAGGCTCTGATTGGGGAAACTTAAGTTAAAATTACATTAATTCACACCACTAAAGTGGGTGGTAACCCTATATCTACCTCCCATAACCACTACAAACAGTCCCAGCATCAAAACCCCAGCACTACCAAAAAAGACAAATTTGATACCTCTAACAAATGCAGCTAATACAGATGTCACAGTATCATTAGTCAAATCTGACAAAGTAGGTTCATACCCCATATATGCCATGACTCCTGTCGCTATTGCGGTACCAATAGAGATCCCTATCGCGCTCCCACTGTTTCTGGTTGTGTGCATAAATCCTGAAATTATGCCATGAAAATTAGGGGAAACAGCTCCAAGGATCTGTTTATTATTGGGACCGAAAAATATTCCATTAGCCATACTTGTAGCCATCATTCCCAAAATCGCTAATTTCCATGTTGACTCCAACGTCAAATTTGTCAAAACAAGAAGGCCAAAAGCAGCGACAACAAAGCCGGCTATTGAAAAAATAAATGGCCCAAATTTATCAGACAAATATCCGCAAAAGACCCCTGCAACCGACATTGATATTGCCCCCGCACCCATGATGAAACCTATTTGTTGAGGGGTATATCCGACAACGATTTGCAAAAAAAATGGCATAAAAAAGAACGAACAGGTACTTCCTACAAAAAACAGAAAATGTGCAGCTACACCAGAGGAAAATAACCTGTTGCGAAATAGCCTCAGATCAATCATTGGTTCATCAACCGACATTTCTCGGTAAATGAAGGCGACAAATCCAGCGAGAGATAAACATGAAATACTGATTGTCACTGCATTCAAAAATCCAATTTTGGAACCCCAAGTCGCGGTTTGAAGAAGGCCCGCTATTCCAATTGTAAAAAGCGCTGCTCCAATCCAATCAAACCTAAATTCCTTGAATTTGATTAAGGGAACATGATTTGATTTGACTAACCAAGATGCCGCCGCCGCCGAGGTGATACCTAGTCCTCCTAAGATGAAATATAAAAATCTCCAACTATAGTTATTGAGAATGAATCCTGATATCAAAGGTCCAACCCCACTGCCAATACCCACGACAGAAATATAGAGCCCTAGAGCTTTTCCTCCTTGTGAAGAAGCAAAAATAGACAAAACCAGAGCCATAGAGGTGCCTTGTGTCATACCAGTTCCTACACCTCTTAGCAAACTAAGAACTATCAGAAGCCCTATTGAATTACTGAATCCCGCAAAAAAAGTAGTCACGGCCACAAGAGTTAATCCCCAAACATAAATTTTTTTATGCCCTACCAAATCGGAGATCCTACTCATCGGCAGAAGTGAGGCACTAATAGACAAAACATATCCAATTAATACCCACTGAGCGGTAGAAAGGTCTGAAGCAAAGAAGCGTGAGATTGAAGGAAGGGCAAGCATAATTCCACCCTGGTCTACCACCATACAAAATACGCCCAAAGAGATTGCCAGAAAAGGTATTAGCGGTCTATTCATTCGAACTGTATTTAATCGAGGTATTTCTCACAAGGGTATATTCTATCCCAAAGCGATCATTACAGATATTTACGATTATTTTGGTTTATCACATTATTGTCATGCCATAGGTAAAAATATTAGAATTGAGGGTCAAACATGCGGGAGTAACTCAGTGGCTAGAGTATCTGCCTTCCAATCATTTATTACCCGTCCACATAGCCTCTTTTCTTTCCTAGCCATATGTGTCCGCATTCATCTATGCCCATACACGTACATGAGGGATGTGGCAAAAAATGTGGCAAATATTGAAATACAAATGTCGGTGTCAAACGATATGCCTAGCAAGGGATATATCGGAAGGAAAAGGATTGTGGGGTGATTGTATTAATTGATGTGCCCAGGAAGGGATCCGAACCCCCATTCTCTTACCAAGAAGCGGATTTTAAGTTCACTGCTGTCGGGTCTCAAGGGTTCGTCACAGTACTTATGCGTACAGGAACTTGGTCACAAATCAACCTTTTAAGGGTATTTAGGGTTTGTGCGAACTACCCTGAACTTACGGGAACCACAGACATAAAGGACCCACAAA
>CAYMZR010000142.1:0-2883 GCA_964394975.1 uncultured Dehalococcoidia bacterium
GCCGTTATCAGAGGGGATGGCATTGGTATAGAGGTGGTAGAGGAAGGTATAAAAGTTTTGGAGGCAGTGTCCGAAAACTACGATTTTCAACTTTCATTCAAAGAATTTCCTTGGAGCTCTCAATACTATATGGATACCGGCGCTATGATGCCATCCGATGGCTTGGATACCTTGTCAGCATTTGAAGCTATCTTTTTGGGTGCTGTGGGTCATCCTGACATACAGGATCATATAACCCTCAATGGACTGTTGCTGCCAATACGCCGAAAATTTGACCAATATGTCTGTGAGAGACCCAGCGTCTTGTATGAGGGCATTGAATCACCGCTTTCTGGAAAAAAGCCATTTGATATAGATATGGTTGTAATCAGGGAAAATACCGAAGGTGAATATGCAAACGTCGGCGGCTTTCAATACATGGACTTCCCTGAAGAAGTAGGTATTCAAACTGGAGTATTTACCCGTAAAGGCTGTGAACGTGTCATACGATATTCATTTGAATTAGCTCGTAAAAGAAACAAGAAAAAGCACCTTACATCAATCACTAAATCTAATGCTCAAGGGTATGGAATGTTGGTGTGGGATAGGGCTTTCGACAGAATTGCCGTTGAATACCCAGATATATCAACTTCATCTTTATTAGTGGATGCAGCAGCGATGGATTTCATCAGAAAGCCTGAAGATTTTGACGTGGTTGTAGGCAGTAATCTTTTTGGAGATATTTTGACTGATATAGCCGCCATCATCACAGGAAGTATGGGATTAGCCTCTAGTGCAAACCTGGATCCTGAAGGTAGATACCCTTCGATGTTTGAGCCCGTTCACGGCAGCGCGCCAGATATTATGGGAAAGGGGATAGCCAATCCTATGGCCCAGATTTTGACCGGAGCTATGTTACTAAAACATTTAGGTCATACCGATGCGGCTAGCGAAATTGAAAAGGCTGTATTGTCGGTACTTTCTGAAGGAGAAATTTTGACACCAGATTTAGGAGGATCATCCTCTACATCTTCCGTTGGAGATGCCATAGTAGGGTCATTAGGTAAGTAACTTAAAATACTTGTTAAGAGATACGTATATGACAACCAAAACCATAGAAACCAGATTTCCACATGAGAGTATAGAAACCAAATGGCAGCAAAGATGGCTTGAATCCAACCTATATAAAGTTGACGACGACGATCCTCGCCCTAAATGGTATGAGTTAACAATGTATCCATACCCTTCTGGTGATTTGCACGTAGGCCATTGGTATGCCATGACTGGGGCTGACATTCATGCTAGATTTAAGAATATGCAAGGTTACAATGTCCTTCATCCTATGGGATTTGATGCCTTTGGATTAAATGCAGAAAATGCTGCTATCGAACGAGGTATACACCCCCATTCTTGGACAATGGACAACATCAAAAGAATGCGCGATCAATTGGCCTCCATGGGACCTATGTATGACTGGGACAGGGAAGTTGTAACTTGCATACCTGAGTACTACAAATGGAATCAATGGTTTTTCTTGCAGTTCTATAAAAATGGCCTAGCTTATAGAGATTTCGCTCCTGTCAATTGGTGCCCGTCATGCGTAACAGTGTTGGCAAATGAACAAGTGATCGACGGCGCCTGTGAAAGATGTGACACCGTGGTGACTCATCGAGACATGAATCAGTGGTTTTTCCGCATAACAGATTATGCTGAAGAATTGTTAGACCAATCAAAAATGGATTGGCCCGAAAGAATCAACACCATGCAGACAAATTGGATCGGCAAAAGTGAAGGTGTTGAATTCAAATTCGATATATCAGAACACAATTTGGATGCTAAGTCACTTGTAACGTTCACGACTAGAATCGATACAGTGTACGGAGTAACTTTTGTCGTTCTTGCACCAGAACACCCCTTGGTAGAAGCCTTAACCTCCTCAAGCCAAAAAGGTGCTGTTACCGACTACATAAATAAATCTAGGAAAGCATCAGAAGTAGAAAGGCTAGCCACGGACAGGGAAAAAACCGGAGTTTTCCTTGGAAGCTATTGTGTTAATCCTCTAACCGAAGATCGTATCCCAATACTCATTGGCGACTATGTACTAAATACCTACGGTACTGGGATAGTGATGGGCGTGCCTGCACATGATGAGAGAGATTTTGTATTTGCAAAAAAATACGACCTCCCAATAAAAGTAGTCGTATCCCCAAAAGACTGGGATGGCGGGGAATTAGATGAGGCGTATCTGAATCCTGGAACGCAAGTCAATTCATCACAATTTGATGGCTTAAGCAGTACAGAAGGTAAGCGTCTTATTGCTGAACACATTGAAGCCAGTAACCTTGGTACTAGAACCATAAATTACCGGATGCGCGATTGGTTAATATCAAGGCAGCGATATTGGGGCACGCCTATTCCAATGGTGTATTGTGACGATTGTGGGGTGGTACCTGTGAAGGAAGAGGACCTTCCCGTATTACTTCCAGAAGATGCAGAATTCCTACCGACAGGGGAATCTCCTCTCGCAGTACATGACAAGTTTGTGAACACGGCCTGTCCTGAATGTGGGAAACCCAGTAAAAGAGAAACAGACACGATGGACACATTCGTTGATTCCTCTTGGTATTTTCTACGATATGCTAGTCCAAAACATTCCGAATCAGCCTTTGATGAAAAATCCGCAGAGCTTTGGAATCCCGTGGACCAATACACGGGGGGTGTTGAACATGCAGTGATGCATCTACTTTACTCACGATTCTTCGTCAAAGCTACCCGAGACCTCGGGTTAATAAAATACGATGAACCTTTCAAAAGACTTTTTAATCAAGGCACCATAATCTACAAGGGTGCAAAGATGAGCAAGTCTAGAGGCAATGTTATTGCGCCAGACGATTATGTGGATGT
>CAYMZR010000143.1:0-2879 GCA_964394975.1 uncultured Dehalococcoidia bacterium
GTTCAATATGTCCTTCTAGATCTGTCGGAATTAAAGGTTCTTCAAGCCATCTCAATCCGTATGGCCTAAGACGTTCGGCCATCCTTACGGCAAATTCCACATTAAAAGACATGACCGGGTTATACATTAATTCAGCATTGTTACCTATAGTTTCCCTTGCAGCGGAGATTTTTTCTTCCACTAAGTTAAGGCCTTCTATTCCCATGTCATAATGGGCTGGATTTGATACCTTAAAATGTTTGAATCCCAACTCTAGTGACCAATCTAGGTCGTCCGATGTCACATAGCAGAGTGATTTCTCTCGACAAGGTCCTCCCAGTAGGCTGTAAACTGGCTGCTGCATCAATTTTCCTTTTAGATCCCAGAGAGCTAGGTCGATACCGGACTGAGCTACCGTAGCTATTCCTCCAGCTCCAAATCTTTGAGTAGATCGCCACATAAGATCGTTTAGAAACTCTAAAGCGAAACAATCTCTTCCTTCTAGTAAAGGTGCAAAATGATAATCGACAATTGATGCCGTTATCTCCCCAAAGCTTGTTTGGCCTAGGCCCCAAGTGCCATCTTCTGCAATAATCTGCACCCATATGCTTTCGTTGGTGTTAGCACCGGGCATTTGACCATGAGATGTTGTAAATTCCGGGTATTTGTTTATTGGAAGAGCTCTTGCAGAGGTATTGTTCCAGTTCGGTCTTCTTGGTTTGGAAGTAGGAGGTGATTTTGGTATATCTACCTGTACAGCTCTAATTTTCTTTATTTTCATTCGGTTCCGCCAAATCGTTCCCTGCAAATCACGGATTTCATATTATCAATCGCCTCTCATTCGAAACATATCTTATTTGGGACTCTGTCCGGCATTTTATAATTAAAATTTTAGTCTGATTGTGCCATCGGCAAGAATATCTCTTACGCCTTTTTTAGACTCAAATGCCATTGCAAATAGGGTGGTCGTGATTTCTTCTCCTCCATTTACCAGCAAAGCAGTCCCATTTTCGACTGCCTTTTCCAATCCTTCATTCGGGTAGCTGGTGAATGGTTCTATTCCAACATTGTACGTTCTCCCGTACCAAGGATAACCAGAACCGCCTCCAAGAGACTGCCAATACCACAAGTATCGATACACCTCTGTGGAATACGCGACTCCAAACCCGACTCCAAATTCTGTATTCGTGATGCCGTACCAACCCTGGGGGATATCAGTAACATACGACTGGTCATATGATTTGAAATCTTTGTTAGGCACAATGCTTAAATCATGAGTGCCACCATCTTTGAGTTGGGTATAGGGCCAAACAGACTCATGAGCCGCTTTAAGACGATTATTATCATGGAAGACAACGGGATGATTTTTAATGGTTCCTCCAGGCAAATCTATCACGCATTGATCACTTAAGAAAGGAGCGCCAAGAGCGATATGTTCACCCCATACACAATGAACAGGCTCCTCCCCTTCATTTACGAGACGTTGCTCCACTTTCAATCGTGCCGACCCAGTTTCCAATGTCAATATCTTCTCAAAAAAGAACGGGGTTCTATGCGCCCGAACAGAAAATTTTACACTAACACGGCGGACGTCATCTTCCAAGATTAAGCAATCCCATGGAATTGTGTTAACTTCCCCGTGTAAACCCATATCCACTCCTCCATATCCTGATGGGAACCCTCCACCAGGTAAGACAGTTTGCCAACCCCCTTCATAAGTATCCATCCAAATACCTACTCCGTCCCCAGTAGTGGGTACGAAGGTGGAAGGGTTAGTCACTCCCCAGGGTGATCTCCACAAGAAATCAATATCGGAAGGTTTGTGAACAAATTGATATATGTCGGCACCTTTGTCAGCTAAAACGACGATGCGCAGAACCTCATTTTCCATGATGACGGTTTTTAATCCTCGGAACATCCAATCATCTGATACTCTGCAACCGTGGTTCCTCTCATCCTGATATCTCATATCATTAGAACTCCTATTGGCATCCTGCAATTGATGTTTGAATAATAACCGTATCAAGCACGCATTACTCGGTGATTTATCCTGTCTTGCTGTGCCAAGCTGACGGTTAGTTCTCCGCTGTAGGTGTACGCATTTGAAATTGCTAAGGTCGACCTGATTATTTATTCTGCATAATACATGTCTTTTCTATCGGGTTATACTTCCCTGAGTTTTCGAAATGTTAGCATCGTTACTATCGCCAATAGAATTAAAGCGCTTCCATGTAGGGACAGCGCTGCACTAACGCCCAATATTGATGCCAAGGCACCGATTTCTAAATTTCCTAACGGGGCAGTACCCACGGCTGTTGTCCACGCTCCCATTACCCTACCCCTTAAATCATTAGGAACGAGTTTTTGAAACAAGGTTTGAGAAAATAAGTCAGATAAAGCCATCATTCCGCTCATCACAAATATAGCTATGGTGGCCACATAAACGGTTGGTGCGAATCCCAGAAGGAGAAGAGCAATACCAAATACATGGAGAACGATAATAAATTTTATGCCTTGGTGCTCTTTTTGCCCAAATATTGAAATTATAGCTATAGCTGCGATACCTCCAGCAGAGCTAACTGCGTTAAGGAGACCTAGTCCTTGAGGACCCATATCCCAGATGTCTCTGGCTATACTGGGCATTAAAGCCTGAGAGGTAAACCCTAGAAGTTCAACAGACATCACAATAAAAACTAATGCAGACAGAGTACGATTGTGTTTTAGTTCTTGCCAGAATTCAGAGAAACCATTTGAAAGACTACCTTTCTTTGAAGGTGCCGATTGCCCAGGTGATTTGATCAAGGCCAATATCAAAAGAGCGCATCCACATCCAATAGATATGGTGAAATATCCGGCTCCGGCTCCCCATTTGCCAAGTACGAAACCGACCACTAATGCAC
>CAYMZR010000144.1:0-2827 GCA_964394975.1 uncultured Dehalococcoidia bacterium
AGATCGGGGGGATAGTTCATAGAGGCCATGGTGAAAACAACCAAAGTAGTACCAATTGCTATTCCAGTTAAATTACCAGAGGTTCGAACCATATTTAGTAGGGCTGACACAACACCATATTTGTTTGATTCAACCACATTCATTACAGCACTTGTATTTGGAGAACCAAATATTCCATTACCAGAACCTTGTAGAAACATACCTATAACCACAATCCAAGGTGGTGAACCTACCGACAGGGTGGTATATATAGCTATGGCAGAAGACCAACACACTAAACCTGCGACCGCTGGCCATTTTGTACCTATTTTGTCCGACAATCTACCGCTAAGGGGACTGGTAACAGCCATCATTATTGAACTTGGTGCCATAACCATCGCCGCTTCTGATTCTTTCAATCCGATAACCTGAATCAAATAAAATGGCATCAAGAAAAAGGCAGACGATCCCGACATAAAAGCCAAATATCTTGCAGCCATTCCCATTGAAAATACTGGTACCGAAAACAAGGACAAATCAACCAGAGGAGTCTTGATTCGTTTCTCCCACCAAATAAAGCAAAACAGAGATAAAGCTGATAATAAAAATCCAGCAATTACTATCAAATTACCCCAACCCAACCTATAGGAGTACGTGAGGCCTAGTAGAAACAAAGCTAAGGCTGTTGCAGATAAAGTTGCTCCTATCCAATCAAAAGATAGGTCTCTGACATTAGAGGAAACATTTTCCTTTCTCAAAATTTTCAGAGAAAGTACCAACGATATTATTCCAAAGATCAAGATAGCCAAATACATTGAACGCCATCCGAAAACACCTATTAGATACCCACCGATAACAGGGCCCCCAGTAGCTCCTAAGCCAATGACAGTCATGTATAGGCCTAATGCCTTACCTCTTTCTGCACTAGGAAAGGATTCTGCCATAAGAGCCATACCATTAGCTTGTATCATCGCGGCCCCAAGGCCTTGAAAAGCTTTCGCTACTAATAGAATCGGCAATATACCAGATAGGTAAGCTACGAGGGCTCCTATCGAAAAAATCGCCAACCCTACACAATAGACCATTTTCCGTCCCACTAAATCTGACAACCGCCCCATCGGCAATAGTAGTGAGCTAATTGACAACGTGTATATAAGGTATACCCATTGCACTGTAGGTATATCCGCAGAAAGATCTTCTGCAATCCTAGGCATTGCAATGTTGGTTCCGGTTTGATCAGAGACGGTCAAGAACGCCCCGGCCGCAACCGATGCATAAACGAACCACTTATAACTAGTGGCAACACCTGTTGTATTGTTATCTACATTCAATTAGAAATCACGCCCGATCAGTATCAGTACTCACTAAAGTGTTGCAAGCTAGTAGCAAGTTGTTATTTATCAAGAACTTTGGAAACCACAAGATCGAAAATCCCTGGTTGCTGGGTGAGTCCACTCATACCAGATATTACAATTGTTATCCCAGCCAAGTTTTCATATTTCGGTACTGAGTATACAGCTTCATTAAGCTCATCTAGCGGAACATTATCAATGACATGTTTGCCGCTTGCCAATTTTTTTATGATTTGGAAAAGAAAATTCTGCTTGATGCTCCCATCCACCAACACAAACCCTGCAGGGTCAAATTCCAAATTTTGATCGATCGGATCGATATTCATATCAGTGAACCGAATGTTTTCAATAAGCATCCCGTCAAGATGCACTGCAGCATCTGTAACGTATTGGAATTTGATCCGTATTTCTTTACCAATAAAATCATCCAAAGGGACGGTATGGGAAATCCAATCTGATTGTCCGGTATACCCGTATCCATAGCTAGCCCCAACAGGATTGAAGGTAGTCGTTCCCGCTGCCTCTATAGTTCTCCAAGTTTTTCCTTGGTCACTAGAAACAGATAAATAACCATAATCCCACCCTTTTTCAATGTCGTGCCAAAGATCAAAATGTAACGCTGGCTCTTTTGTAGTTGTTAAATCGATTTTCAACATCAAAGACGAATCTATTGAATCCCCTTTATTGGACCACCAACACACATTGGTGCATCGAGTTTTAAAACGGTCGACAAAACGATTCCCTTTGAACATTATTTTGATATCTTTTTGATTGGTCTCAAAATAACGAGCTCCATATTGAGAAACTTGATAAGTACTTTCTCCTATCTCCAATTCATCTATCCCGCCCTGTAATCCAAGATTTCTTCGGGGATATGAAAAGTTTTCAAACCCTGATACCAAATAGTTAGCAACAACCCATTTGCCAAATTCCTCATGGAAATTAGTCCCGTTTTTGCTCAACCAACTTTCTACACCAGCGATACCATCAAGAGGTTCTTTCATCAAACTTTCCAAAGAAGTCGTTCTTCCTATTTCTCCAATTACAAACTCGAAGAACAAAGAAGAAGCACCGTAATGCGGGGGAGTTTTGCGAGGTTCGGCTGGCCAGAAATTCAGCTGTGTATCTGGGTCTGCCAAGAAATGCCGTTCTAGCGGTGTTTCATAGCCCACATTTCTTACTACCAGTTCCGCTAATCCCTCATCTACCCAAGCTTCTTCTCCCTCATCGGAAATATTGTGAATCAGATGCTGAAATTCATGGATCAAAACCGACATATACCCATTCGAACCTGGGTTATTCATATGAGGGTCAATGTAAATCATCGACCTCTGATTGCTATTTGAATGGACCCACCGGGGGTAAGAATCTATGTCGCTGAAGTAGCCGGCTGCACCCTGTATTTTTGTATTTAGAATTGTAATCCTGGGGATTTCAGTTTTTGAAAAATGCTTTTTATATATGGCTTCCCATTTTGTCGCAGCAGTCTTATACAG
>CAYMZR010000145.1:0-2780 GCA_964394975.1 uncultured Dehalococcoidia bacterium
TAAGTTCACTTTCACAGTAACCGAAATTCAATTTTCACTCCATGATAATTTTTATGGCTTTATAACCAATTTTTGATGAGGGAGGAGTTGGGCATCATTGCGCTATAGTGACGACCATATCCCCCAACTGAAAGAACTAAAAGCAAAGCATAGAAAGCCTTATTAATTAGGGGGTTCGTATTCCGCACTACTCATACAGTGAGCCTAGTGCCACACACACCTTTGAATACCCTTTCGTCCTTGTTACCAGTTCACTCTGTTCTTCTCATAGTGAATATTCCTACGATAACCAAAACAATCATAACGCTCATCCATAAAGGTGCCACAATGTTTTCATTGTTCGTTATCTGCTCGGAACTCATAATAGCCATAGAAGCAAACGCTACTAACGAGGCAACTGATAATAAACCCGATAGCCATTGGGGAAAAAGGTTGCTTCGAAAGTATCCTATTCCAGTTATAAATATTCCAAGAAACATTGAAGACCAAGCTGTCGGTGCAATTGCTTTTCCAATCGCGTCTGATTCCGCACTTAATTCTGCACCTGTTATAGCATCTGAAACAATTCCCGCACTCCAGGCAACAACTATTATCAGAAACCCGGCGTCAATGAAATTATTTCTTTCCACATTTCTGGTCATCATAAAAGCGAGGGGGATAGTGAATAATATATAAGCTGCGATTTTTTCTGTTTGGGCATTATTTAGAATTCCTGTGCCGTCAGGTCCTAGACCAATATAAACAGCCACTGGGCCGAGACCAGCGATTATAAACAATATCCCATTAACCATTTTATCCGTCATAATTCACCTCGCAGATATTTTTTATGTCATTTCACAATGATGGAAACCTATCCATGAGTTTTTAGTGGAGTTTTCACCACAGTAATTCACACGTATTAAGGGGGTTCGTCCCTCGCCATCTCTATCCAGCGAGCATAGTCCGACACAGATTTTTGAATTATTAATAGTGGGATGAAAAGCTGGATTGCCTTGGCTATATAGGACAGTCCAGCTTTATGGTGATTCCCTAAGTTTGACTACTGAAGACAATGCGTCCGAGATTCCTAACAGCATTGCTAGATATTAAGTCAGGTATATTCCCTAAATGCTTTAGAGATTCAACCCGCTTATTTTCTATGTCTTGAAGGCTAGTACCAAACATTGTTACTCTAAACTGACCGATTGGCCCACTTATTGCTCTACTGATAACATTCTTTGGTTCACCACCTACTTTTTCTCTAACGTCCAACAATGCTTCAACTAATTCTTGGGCCTTTGTTGGTTTGGCAACCAGCATTAAGCGAGATACCGTCGTGGGCTCGTAACCGTCTGGAAATTCTGGGCCGGCCAATATTTCTGAAACAATATAATTGGTTTGGTCGCAGAGTTCGTCGATACCCATTTGCCCTTTCTGCATTTCAAGGTTGGAAAGGTATGTGTCGTTCAGGGCATCCACGTCGTCTAAAGTTGCGAATCCTCCAACAAGCGAAATTAATCCCGGTCTAGACTGTCCAAGGTTTGCCCCACTAAGAGGAACTGTGATATTACCAGGCCGTCCCGTGGCAGCATGGGCCTTTTTCATCAATTCTAATACCTCAAAACTCTTTCCTGCTTTTGGGAGTCTTAAAAAATTAATAAAATATGACATACAAGCTCCTTTTATTTTGAAATAGGTCGATTAGATTTGGTGTGAACTATATGAATTACATCGGCGAAAATCAAATAACTCGCACGTAATTCCACTATTAGGCTAGTACTAATGAGTGACAAAAAAGGAGGAGAACCGTGAGACAAAACAGTCTCAGACAACAAGCAAAGATATTAGGGATTTTTTCCACATATTTAAGTTTGATGATTAACGGTAAACGTAAATGGCAACCCGAAATCAAAGCTAGATATGAGCAACTTGTAAACACTCTACCAAAAAGTGTTTACAAAACCAGCCAAACTAAATTGGGGTTGGGGGGTGGTGGTGCACGCCTTTTAGGCGTGGAAGTTAATAGTGGTGGAGCTGAGGAGGCTCGAACTCCTGACCCCCTGCTTGCAAAGCAGGTGCTCTCCCAACTGAGCTACAGCCCCTTGTCTATAGTCAGACATTGCCACTAGGAGCAATCACCTTAACATCCAGAAAGTAGAAGGAAACCAAAATTCAAAAATTTGTTTGCCTCGTTGAGGCTATAAACAGCATCATTTTCTAGGAGAGAATTGAGTTTTCAGTGAAGAGCTCCTCATATAAATATGGTCATGCTCTATTCTCATCAGCTCAGACTCTCTTTTGCTGATAGACCTAGGTAGGCTACATTAGCCTTCCCTACTCCCTTTAAAGGAGGTGATCCAGCCGCAGCTTCCGCTACAGCTACCTTGTTACGACTTAGTCCCAGTCACCAGTCCCACTCTCGGCGTCTGCCTCCCAAAGGGTTGGCCCAACGACTTCAAGTGTTACCGACTTCCATGACTTGACGGGCGGTGTGTACAAGACCCGAGAACGTATTCACCGTAGTGTGCTGACCTACGGTTACTAGCAACTCCACGTTCATGCAGGCGAGTTGCAGCCTGCAATTCCAACTGAGATCGGCTTTGAGGATTCGCTCCACCTCGCGGTGTGGCAGCCCATTGTTTCCGACCATTGTAGCGTGTGTGTAGCCCCAGGCGTAAGAGCCATGACGACTTGACCTCGTCCCCACCTTCCTCTCCCCAGTGGGGGCAGTCTCGCTAGACATAATAACTAGCAACAGGGGTTGCGCTCGTTGCGGGACTTAACCCAACATCTCACGACAC
>CAYMZR010000146.1:0-2682 GCA_964394975.1 uncultured Dehalococcoidia bacterium
CGAAGGGGTGTCACTTAGCATTCTCGCTGATGTGAACCGTGGACGGGCTAGGGCTTCTATATAAGGTGGTTACGGTGTGTGGCCGAGAATACTATCTTTCCGATCCGATCTCCCCCGTTTTATAAGTTTCCGTGGAATCTTTGGGATAAGAATTCACATGCTGATATTTAATGTGCAATCCCCATCGACCCATTTCAATTGGGTACCTGGCATCGGATCCTCTCGTCGGAGCAAAAACAAAGGTTAGGTAGTGAGCTATGCTGGCCCCGACGATGCCACCTCCTACGACTACTACTGGCGAAGAAATCGAAATTCCAAACCTCCTAACAATTTGTTGGACAGCGTTTAGAGCGAGGTATTTACCAAATCTACAGCTCTTCACGAAATGTTCCATTGCATCAGACACCATAATGAACTTTTATTCAATATGCATTCGCTATACAACCTTGCATAAAATAAGAGACCCGGGTCAAGAATAGGGCTTAAACTCCATTTACTTCTGGAAATCATTTATGTATTCAAATAAATTTCACAAACCTTGACCCTAGTGCAAAGTGTAGACGGACCCTCTGCCAGTCGACAGGGGGCCTTTAGATCTGGTGGATGCCTCGTATCGTACGGCTTCCAGCCCCTTTCTGTCAGGCTAGTGCCGACTGTGGACAAGTATGAATCGCTAATCTTAAAACAATGGAGAGGTTGTTGACACAGATCCATACAACTAGTATTCTAGTTATATGGTTATAAGCAACAATGTTCTAGAGTTTGATACTTCATTAGCAGCTGAAGGATTTTCGGCCATCGGTTCCGAACCGAGGTTGAACGTGCTTATTGTACTCGTGAAAGCAGGCAGTGAAGGGCTCACGGTTGGTGAGGTAAGAGAACGAATTGGTATGCCACCATCTACCCTGGCCCATCACTTGCGAATTCTAGAAAGTGAAAAGCTTATTCGGCAGGAAAAAAGAGGGCGTGCGCTATTGAATTTCGCCGTAATAACCCATATTGAAGCGCTAGCGGCATTTCTGCTGAAGGAGTGCTGCCAAGATGAGGTTGAGATCAAGATGCATAGAAACAGATGGAGGTAAGAAGTTGGTCGATAAAGAGTTGATCATAGAAAGCGTAAGGTACAGATACGGTGAGCTTGCGAGAGGTGCTGCCGATTGCTGCGGTGAGAGGGACGGATTCGCACCAGGTTCCGGAGTTTATGAATCTACCCAGATTAAAGACTTGCCGGAGGAGGCACTTATGGCCTCCGCGGGCTGCGGTAACCCCAACGCGATTGGAGAGCTGAAACAGGGAGAAACGGTGGTGGATCTTGGCAGCGGAGGAGGTATCGACTGTTTTATTGCTGCAAATATGGTGGGCGAAACCGGTCGTGTAATCGGTGTCGACATGACACCTGACATGATCAATCTTGCAAACGAGAATAAGGTCAAGGTCGAAGCAGGAAACGTCGAATTCAGGTTAGCCCAGATCGATAAAACGGGAATTGATACCGATTCGGTAGATGTAATCATTTCCAACTGTGTCATAGTACTCGCACCCGATAAAGACGCCGTTTTCAGGGAGTCTGTAAGGATTCTCAAGAAAGGTGGCAGAATGCACATATCCGACGTCATGCTGACGAGTGAACTGCCTGACCATGTGTCGTCAGACATGGACAATTGGACCCACTGCCTTGCAGGAGCTGAGTTAATAGACGTCTACATAAAAAGAATGAGAGAATCGGGATTTAGCAAGGTGGAAATCACCTCCAATGTTCCCTATAGAGAGGGATTAGAAGAGGATTGGGTATCCTCAATCAGGAGTGTGAACTTACTGGCGACGAACTGATCAGCCCGTGTCGGCAAAATGTCGGCAGAAGTGAACCGGTTAGGGTAGGACGGCACCTTTATATTGGTATGTAGTGGCTCAGACTATTTCTCTGATGTTGGGGGAATGATTAGTAATTGTGACTGTTGGAGTCTGAAAGATGGGACCATTCCAGAAATAATTTTTAGCAGTGATGATAATAAATGTTGCTCACTCATTGGTTACCTTTCAAGATACCTTGAAATTGATCTTCATCTTCAAAATATTTAATAAAAAATGTTTTGCTCAATTTTAGGTTTTTCTTGTTTGTTCTTGTAAATTCTTCAATGAACCCACATTTCTTATAAAAATCAGGCGCCTGAAAATGGCTTGTGACTAGGTTTACATTGTTGTAGCCCTTACCTTTAAACTTATTTTCTAACTCCTGTAACAATTTTCGTCCCAAGCCATTTTTACGAGCAGTAGGTGAAATCCAGATGTCATCAACATAAATCTCAGAGAAAGCTGTATATGCTTGAAGTGCGCCGACTATTGAATCTTCGTTATCCTTTACCGCTAAAGCAAACTTCTTATAGTTGCAGATGATGCCATTGTCTGCTTCATCTTGTACATGACCCTGGTGAATTAAATTTTCTACCTCATCCGGTAATTGATCTACTTGGTCAATGTGATAATTGTTCTCACTCATTGCTTACCTCAGACTTCTAATTGGCCGGAATAGTAACATTTTGACTAACTAACGGTGTGATTGGGAATCGTACTGGTAGGGGTAGATAAATGGGGTACGCACGAAGGGGTGTCACGAAGCATTCTCGCTGATGCGAACCGCGGATGGGGTAGTGTCTCTCTATAGGGTGGTTACGGTTTCCGACC
>CAYMZR010000147.1:0-2630 GCA_964394975.1 uncultured Dehalococcoidia bacterium
TTAGGTATTTCCATAGAGGACAACAAAGGAAACGCCTCACGACCTTGTCCACCTGATCTTTTAGAAAATTTAGCGAATCAATGTGATGTTGTTATCACCGCTTCTGGTGATTGAGGGTCTTGCTCTTCGTGCAGTGTGCACGACGGAATCCAATTTGAGAAAAAAGGGGTACCTGCTGCTGTAATCTGCACTGAACCTTTTGTAAGCAGTGCCGTAGCTATGTCTAAAATGGGGGGAATACCAGAATTCCCTTTCGCTGTCGTACCTCACCCATTAGGAAGCCTGGATGAAACTTTGTTAAAGGAAAGAGCGAAAGAGGTAGCAGAGGACATCGTCAAAATCCTTCTACAAGGATAAAAGTAAACCAAAATAGTCAAACCATATAATTCATATTTTTGACAGTTGAAACACCAAGGTTTTGGTCCCCTTGTATTGACACTTTATGATCAGTCAAAACCTTATCAGGATTCCATCTGCCGCAACTAAGACACATAAAAGTCTCACAGTCCATTTCCAAATAAATTGTTGGTTCCGGTAGATCTGTTATAAGCCGTGCCCTACCCTCGTGAACTTTTATGTTCAAAACAAAGGAAGACTCACCGTATATCTTGAACCTCACAGAACTTCCTTCCGGGGCCCCTACTTTTTTACCAAATACAAAAGGCATCACACTATTTATTCTTTCATACGAATGTTGAGCGGTAAGACCTGACAAATTACCCGGCTTTTGAATCGCTCTACGAATATCTTGTTCGTGTACCCAACAATCAAATACTCTGACAGAAACTTGATCAGCAACATTTCCTTTTCCTATAGGGGAATCGGCCTTAGCAGTGAAATCTAGTTGCCCATTAAGCACCTTCAATCTTTCTGCATTAACCTCTGCGAACTCTTCGAGCAACGCTACAGGCGTCATTGTACGTCTGGAAACCACATCCAACTCATTTTTTGCACCTTGCTCATTTTTGATATGAGACATCTCATCCAAACAGATATCCAGCACCTCTCTACCAAGAATACGATGTTCTATGCCAACCAAATGAGCTATGCAATCTTTCACCGTCCAAGTGGGGCAATCAGTGTCAGCCCCCCATTCATCCAAACTCAAAGATGTACACAATTTTTCCAACGATTTCCACTGAGATTTTTGCAATTCGATTAACCTTTCCCTTTTATTAGACATAGGTGATCCAAACTAATCCTTATTTGTCCCCATTCTTACGATCAAATCGAATTCTTGGTTTTTCACAGGTTGAACGGATAATCTAGAGTTCTTTACCAACACCATATCCGATAGATCCGGAATCTTTTTTATCTCTTGGAGCGATATAGGGGTCTCGAACGACAACTCAGCTTTTATATCAACCATAAACCATATCGGATTATTGGGATTACTTTTGGGATCAGGATGTTTGGAGTCAGGATCCCAAGCGGTAAAATCTGGGTATCCGTTCTTCACAACTACAGCCGTTCCAACCACAGCAGACGGCTTAGAATTTGAGTGATAAAACAAAACGCCGTCCCCAATTTTTATCTCATCCCTTAATAAATTCCTAGCTTGGTAGTTTCGCACACCATCCCATTCCGCTGTCGAATCTTCTTCGTTTTTAAGTTCGTCAAATGAATAGTCTGAAGGTTCGGATTTCATTAACCAATATTTCTTTTCACGCATTCTATTGTCCTCCGTCACATCAGGGTGGATTATTCGTACATCCCCTACCATCTCTTCAAATTCCTCTCTAAAAGTTCTAACACGCTGGAAGCTTCAACTGCAGAACGTCCGACCGGTTCTTTCTCTAGAAATCTCTTTAAATCAATTACTGATTGCTTATGTTGCCCTACCCTGAAACCTATCATTCCTCTATCCCTGATCTCAAAAACATTGTCAGGTTCAAGCCCAACCAAAATGTCTATCACTTCGTAAGCTTTTATATTTCTAGAGTCATTCAAATATATGTATTTCAAATTTCTTAGAAGTCTTGAAATTATATATCTGTTATCAACCGGGGACAGGTATCGATCATCCCATGCAAGGGATTTAGATGCATGATTGTCAAACATAGACATGCATTCTTCTCTATTCACCACTATACCTTTGTTGAAAACGTCTACATAGTATGTCTCAGAATCATCGTGTGCACCGACCAGGAAATGCCCAGGCATGCCAATCCCTTCGACTGTTATACCTAAGCGTAAGGCTATCTCCATGTATAGGATAGCCAGTGTGATTGGTATTCCTTTGCGTCTGTTCAATACTTCGTTTATGAAACTGTTTTTGGGGTCGTAATAATTGTCAACATCGCCAGAAAATCCGAGTTCAAAAAAAAGATATTCACTAATTTCATTCAGCTTTTCCAGGATAGATGTATCCTTCGTCATTCTACTTCCCAAAACTGAGTGCAACTGATTAAAAGAGTCCAGTTCATCTTGAATATCCAGGTCTTCGTATTCTAACCAAGATACTATTAGAGCCAAGGTTGCCAAACTAGATGGTGTTTTATCCAACTCTGATTGAATTGATAAAAGTAATGTCACAGCTCCACCCACTATTTACTCTGAATATATGTGTCAGCAGTTTGGCGGGAGCGCGAGGGAGTCGAACCCACCGCACCAATCGAAGGATTGCTGCC
>CAYMZR010000148.1:0-2610 GCA_964394975.1 uncultured Dehalococcoidia bacterium
GTCTTAGAGTCAGCGAGGTGAATTCAATGAATATAAAAGACCTCGACCTAGAGGCAAAAAGTCTCCGAATCATCGGCAAAGGTGACAAGGAAAGAATTTCATTGATAGGTACATCAGCAGCAATAGCACTAGAAAAATACATAAACGTGGACAGGGTAAAAGTTAAAAATGCCGACCAAATAAAGGCGATTTTTATAACTAGCCGTGGTTCACGACTGAGCATACGATCCATACAAAGTATAGTTAAGAAACATTCACGGTTGGCTGGCCTTGGAAATGAAGTTCACACCCACACATTAAGGCATTCTTTTGCAACGCATTTGATAAACGGAGGGGCTGACCTTCGGATTGTTCAGGATTTACTAGGGCACTCAAGCCCCGCAACGACTCAGATATATACTCATGTCACAGGTGTAGAGTCGAGGAAAAGTTATTTGGATGCTCACCCTTTGGCTCAGGAATCCACGGAGGGATCTTAGATGAGGATATTGATTATTAACGGACCCAATCTTAATAACCTTGGTAAACGTGATGAATCGCAATATGGGTCTGAATCCTATAAAGATGTGGTGGAAGCTGTTGGAAGACAGGCCAAGAAACTCAGCGTCGAAGTTTCTTTTTTTCAGAGTAATTCAGAAGGCGAATTGGTGACTTTTATTCAAAATGAATCCAGTGGTTGCGATGGTATTGTAATTAATGCAGGTGCCATTACCCACTACGGGTTATCTTTGAAAGATTGTTTATTAGATGCCAAGATTCCATTAGTTGAAATACATATATCAAATATACATAGGCGGGAAGAATATAGAAGAAATTCTGTCGTTGAACCGGTAGCAGTTGGCCAGGTGGCTGGTTTTGGCACCCAGGGTTACATTTACGCTCTGGAATTAATGGTGAATTACCTTAGAAATGGAATCTGAATATCAAAAAAGAAGAGACCGCCTAAAAAAGATAATCGAAGAATTACAAGCGGATGCTTTTTTAGTCACTTCCCTTGTTAATGTGCGTTATTTGTGTGGGTTTACCGGTAGTAACGGATTCCTATTGATATCTGATACCCATGAAACCCTCTTCTCGGATTCTAGATATATTGAACAGGGTTTAGAAGAAACTCTCGGTGAAATCGATGTTTTTTTGTCTCAGGGCTTCAAAGGCTTAACTGGACTCTCAGGGTTTAATAAAATTAATTATCTGGGATTTGAATCTGGAAATGTTAGCCATTCAGAATTTATTATTCTCAATGAAATACTGACTGAACGAACCACATTGATGCCTACGAATGGCGTGATTGAAAAAATTAGGTCGATTAAAGATAAAAGCGAAATTGATTTTATAAAGGATGCTGCTCTTCTGGCAGATAAAGCAATTGTGCAGGCTTTGGATTTACTCGAGCCGGGGATTTCTGAATCTGATGTGGCTTGGGGTATCGAAAAATTTTTGAAAGAAAATGGAGCTGATGGTATTGCTTTCGACACAATAGTGGCGACGGGAGTAAACTCCTCAAAGCCACACCATAGAGCAGGCACCACTGTTGTTAAACAAGGAGATCCGCTAGTTATCGATATGGGTGCCTCGGTCAATGGTTACAATAGCGATATAACGAGAACGGTTCTAGTAGAAGGTTCAGACGAACAATTCAACAGAATATATGGTTCGGTTCTTGAAGCCCAGATGGCAGCAATAAATGCAGTTAAAGAGGGTGTTAGTGGTAAGGAATTAGACTCGGTCGCGAGGAAGGTGATAGGTGACCGTGGCTACGGTGAAAACTTTTCGCATGGATTAGGGCATGGAATTGGTCTTGCGGTCCACGAAATGCCGATGGTGGTACCATCCTCAGAGACCCTCATAGAAGATGGAATGATTTTCACTGTCGAACCGGGGGTTTATATACCAGGGTGGGGGGGGATTAGAATAGAGGACATGATATTGCTTGAGTCGGGCCAGGTATCTACTTTGACCAACTCACCCAAATAGTTGGATTTAGATTCGAGCCATAGTAGTTTAGAAAGGGATTATCACAATGACCATAGGATACGGTGATTTAAAAAAAGGCATGTCCATAGAGCTTGACGGCGAGCCATATTCGGTTGTGGATTATGAAAGAAGTAAGATGCAACAACGTGCCCCTGTCATGAGGATAAGATTCAGAAATTTGAAGTCAGGGCGCATCGTAGATAAAACTTTTTCGGGTTATGACGTCAGTTTTACCCCTGCCGCAGTGGATAGAAGAACGGCACAATATATTTATCAAGATGGAGATTTCCACTATTTTATGGACAATGAGACCTTTGACCAATTTCCCATGAATCAAGACAAGATTGCTGAGTTATTGAATTTCATGGTTGAACAAACAGTGGTTGAATTGATCTTTTATGATGAAAATCCTATTTCCGTGGAATTGCCAATCACTGTGGAATTAAAAGTCAGCGATTCACCACCTGGAGTAAAAGGTGATACAGCAACCGGTGCCACAAAAATAGCCACATTAGAGACAGGGTTTGAACTGCAGGTTCCTCTCTTTGTAAATCAAGGAGACACTATCAAAGTGGATACGAGGACAGGAAATTACATTTCTAGGATTTAATCAAATGCCAGCCCTAAGTGTTTCTC
>CAYMZR010000149.1:0-2501 GCA_964394975.1 uncultured Dehalococcoidia bacterium
TTATTTATTCAATCAGCTCTAGGACAGCCATTTCAGAAGCCTCACCTTTCCGTGGCCCAAGTTTAGTTATGCGGGTATAACCACCATTCCTATCCTGATATCGTTGTCCAAGCTCATCAAACACTTTCCTCACAACATCTTCATCGGTAAGTAATGCTGAGGCTTGCCTTCTGTGATGCAGGCTACCTTTCTTGCCCAATGTTATGACCTTTTCAGCCATTTTTCTAACTTCCTTTGCCTTGGAATCTGTAGTTCTCATGGTTTCATTTCGCAACAAATCAGTAACCATGTTCCTGAGCATAAGTAGTCTATGGTCTGTCGGTCTTCCTAATTTTCTTCCTGAAAGTTGATGTCTCACGGCTAATATCTCCTATTTCTGTCCTTCATCAACTTCAACTTCAGCATCGTTATCTGAATCTTGCCCTTCCCGATTATTATTTACCTCTGGGTCTAGATGTTCGGGGAGTATTTCTAACTCTCTAAACTTGTCATATAGTTCTCGATACGACTTTTCACCAAAATTTCTTATCTGTAATAGCTCGCCTTTGGACTTTTCCATGACTTCACCGACCTTATTAAGTGCGGCACGCTTGAGACAATTCAATGTTCTTGATGAAAGCTCAAGTTCTTCAACAGTCATGTTGTAATGTTCTGCGGGAATATCCATCGATACCCCGTCAGAGCCTTCCTGCGCATCTTCTGCCTTAGTAAAAAGGAAAAATTGATTAACTAATATGTTTGCTGCCTCTATAACAGCCTCTACTGGGTATTTTGATCCGTCTGTCCACACTTCAAAATGCAGCTCTTCAAAGTCTGTTCGCTGGCCTACTCGAGTCTGATTTATCGTGTAGTTGACCTTTCGAACTGGTGTAAATACCGCATCTATTGGAATCACTCCTATTGGATGTCCCTCACTGCTTTCTGCAACCTTGTATCCCTTTCCGTGATCAACGTTTAAAACCATATTAATTTCAGCATCCTTTGAATCCAACGTGGCAATATGCTGATCGGTATTGACTACAGTTACTCCTGATGAAGGCGAAATATCACTAGCACTAGTTTTTCCTACCCCACTCGCGATCAACCTAAGCTGTCCCGAGAAATCACCCTCAGTTCTGATCCTCAAATTCTTTACATTCAAAAGAATTTCTGAAACTTCTTCTTTTACATTTTCAATGTTGGAATATTCATGAAGAATACCTTCTATTTTCACCCAGGTAATAGCAGAACCTGTAAGAGAATTATATAAAACCCTTCTGAGAGGGTTACCCAAGGTAACTCCATACCCGGGGTCTAGTGGACCAATCACAAATTTCCCGTAAGTTTCTGAGGCTTCCGCCACAGAAATTCGTGGATTGGCAACAATCTCCTCTTCGATCTCAGGAGTGTCCAAAAGGGACATAGCATTGTAATCCGTTACCATATAGTTATCGCCTCCCTAATTTACTTAGAATAATATTCCACAATCTGAACTGTATCGATCACAATTTCACCATCCTCAGCACCTGGTTCAGTAACAATTGAAGCAGTCATTTTGTCTTGATCTAAACTAATCCAGTGAGGGCTCTGAATGGATTTGCAATTGCTTTTCGCTATTTCATAAAGAGCAGTCTTTTGACCCTTTGTTCCCCATGTAATTTCATCACCTTGCTGTACTTGGTAGGAAGGAATATCTACCTTGGATTCATTAACGAGAAAATGCCCATGATTAACTGCCTGCCTGGACTGTTTTCTAGACAAAAACATCCCTGTCCTATAAAGAACATTATCTAGGCGTTTTTCAAGCAAAACCATAAGGTTGTCTCCAGTTACACCTTCCATATATAGAGCTTTCTCATAATAATTCCGGAATTGCTTCTCCATGATTCCATAAAGAAATCTAGCTTTTTGTTTTTCTTTTAGCTGTAACCCGTAAGCAGAGACACGTCTTCGCCGTGTGAATCCCTGGTTGGACTTATTTTCTTTCCTAATTTTGTAGGCCCCATAATTATCAAGGCCTAGTGCCCTAAGTCTTTTTTGAATCGGTCCGGTATATCTCGCCATTTGTTTACGCTCTATTAATCATTGCTTATTTCAAAATCACAGTAAAAATATTTAAACTCTTCTTCTTTTTGGTGGCCTGCATCCGTTGTGAGGAATGGGTGTGACATCCTTTATACTACTAACAGATATTCCAGCACTTTGTATTGCCCTAATCGCGGCCTCCCTGCCGGCTCCTGGACCTCGCACAAACACATCGACTTGCCTAACTCCTTCGTCCATGGCCTTTTTCGCGGCATCCTCACCTGCTCTTTGAGCCGCAAATGCTGTGGATTTTCGAGACCCTCGAAATCCAGCTGTTCCTGCGCTTCCCCACGCCACAGTGTTACCTGTAGGGTCTGTCAGAGTCACGATCGTATTGTTGAAGGTAGACTGAATGTACGCTCTACCTAGCGGTACTGGTCCCCTATCCCTTCTTCTTGTTCTTGGCCGTCTAGCCATTATTCAACTCCTTAGATTAC
>CAYMZR010000150.1:0-2495 GCA_964394975.1 uncultured Dehalococcoidia bacterium
TAATTTTCCAACTCATTTATTGCGGCATCATCAATGTGTACCAGCAGGCGAGGCTCTAAATAAAACAACGAGTCATCAGATTCGTCTTCTCTATCAAAAGAACTTTCTGGATATTCCATGATTTTTTAAATGAATTGTGACCTAGCCGTTAACATACCTTCCTATAGGATACACACCATCAGTCCAACCAGGTTCAGAATTCAAGTACTCCATCATATTGCTAAAATTTTCATGCTGTTCTGGCCTATCTGCGTTGGTAATGTACGCTTCCTTACTTTCAAAAACCGCTACCCCTATCAAATCCGAGCCGTCATCCGGTTTCATGAGATAAAAAGCAACGGCCCCGGGTGGATTTTCAACTTTATTAAAAGTATCGATCAAATCTTGCTCGCGACCTTCTTTTACATCCAAATTAAATATAGTTCCGTACATAAATCGACTCCATAATTACTGTTTAAAGTTGTCAACAACCTGTATTTATAATAAAAACACCCCCTATATCGCGCAAATATAAGGGGTATTTAAATTTTTCCTAAATACGGTAACTAATTGCCGGGAGGTGCATATGTTATTTCAGATGCCTTTTTCATGGCAGCAACTGCATCCTCAACGGAAATAAGTGGAGTGGTTTTCAAGTTTGCAACACCGCCGCCTGCAGAAACAGCCATTGACAGTGCCGCCGCACTAACGTTATCTGGCATATCAGCAATAATTACCAAGTCACCTTCACCAAATGAAAGATATGCAGATTCAATAGATCCTCCCATTTTTTCAAATGCAGGTCGGACCACTTCGATTCTATTTTTGGGATCTGCTATTTGAGCAGCCCAAGCCGCCGCAGTGTACGAACCTGTTATTAAATACTTTGCCATGCTAATACTCCTTATTCTTATTCATTACTATTTTAGTGACCCTATTTTAATTTGAATTAAATGATTTAATTAATTCTCGATTACCGTTCAGGTACCACACCCACACATCTGATCGTGCTCATGTTAGCACCTTTTAACCTGGCATATTCCAATATATATAACTTTATAAGGTTGGCGTGAAATGTCTCTACCTGTCAGGGCCACTCAGGGTGACCCCACCATCAACATTTAGAGCAATCCCAGTTACCCATTTTGCTTCATCACTGGCCAAAAAGACTGCAGCCCAAGCCACATCCCAGGGAGTGCCCTCCATTTTAAGAGGAGACGCTTGTTGCCTAATTCGCCTTTTCTCAGGGCTCATATTAGGAGCAGTCATCGAGGAATATATAGGTCCCGGCAAAATGCAGTTCACCCGAATGCCATCTCCGGCATGATCAACAGCCATAGCTTTCGTCAAAGCAATTACTCCACTTTTGGAAACTGTGTAGGGAGTCAAACCCCTCGGTCTAATCGCAGATATCGATGAAATATTAATTATGGAACCTCCCCCACTTACACCCATATTGGGAATCGCATATTTTCCCATTAACATCATGGACTTAATGTTCACCTTTAACACCCTATCCCAGTCTTCCTCCGACACATCGACGATATTGCCTGGGCCCCCAATACCAACATTGTTATGCAGTATATCAAGCGATCCATACGAGTTAATGGTATTTTTCACTATCTCTCTACAAGTGGACGAATCTGTCACATCACCGACAAAAGTAAGACATCCCCCACCTTCAACCTCAATATGATCTCGTGTTCTATCCAGATTTTCTTGACTCGAGTCAACCAACATGACTTTTGCACCTTGTCGAGCAAACAGAATTGCAGTGGCCTGTCCGTTCCCCAAAATATCTCCTCTGGAGCCGGCTCCGGTGACAATCGCTATCTTTCCATCTAATCTACCCGTACTGGTTGACATAATGAGGCCTTTTTTTAAGACTAAGTTATATAGATGTATGCAAATATGACATTAGAAGATTTCATTTCCAGATTCAACTCCGCTGAACTACATTGGGCCCTGAAAACCCAAGGCCTCCCAAATGTTGGAACCAATGACGACAAAATTAGCAAACTTGCAAACCTAAATAACAGCAAATCTGAAATCAAATTTTTGTTATCAAATTTAGACGAATCCCGACTAAGAGAAATTTCTTTGGAATTTGCCATTACTGGAGCAGGGACAATGAATAGGGTAAAGCTTATGGATAGAATTGCCCAGGTCATGCTTGGGGAATATGAAACTCTGGACCAACAAGTAGCCAATATCAAGAGCCTTCAAGCATTAGCAATTTTGGCAGCGGGCGCTTTAATCGTAATGATAATATTTATACTCACAGCATTATTCTTTGGTGCCTCTGGCGCATTTGTAGCAGCGTTAGCGATCAGCATACCAATTAGCTTTTATTCATATATAACTATAAAAAGCCGTTTACAAAACCATAAAACAAACCCGGATTAACCGAACCGGTTGGGTAATTGCAATTCTGCTGCAATATCGGTAAACCAATCAATCACCTCAGGATGATAGGGGATTCCATTTTCCAATCTCTCTTTTTCTTCCTCATGCTC
>CAYMZR010000151.1:0-2464 GCA_964394975.1 uncultured Dehalococcoidia bacterium
AATAATGGCACGGAGCCAGAGCATTTATTCTCTCCACCTTCCTAATTAAGGGCAAACTACATTTCTAGAAGTACTCACTATAGGATTGGTGGGGGAATTTCAACAGTCGAAGTTGCGTTTTTATAAAAGACTATGTTTGAAATCAACAAGTTACTTAATTCAAGGGGAGCACTCGGCACTCGGTGCTCTGTTTTCAATAGATCAATATGAATTCCGGCCGGCCCTATTTCCAAGCCTTTTGTTACAAAACCTGGAGTGGATGGTAAGGGAATATCTGATTCAGGGTGAGTATGCTCAACTAAACCTACATGCGTATGTTTTGCTACATGAGTCAAATGAGAGTGGTATGGGTCTCTCTCCGGAAAATGGTGGTCAAACATAACCCCCATTGAGGGAACCAAAAAAGAGATTAGTAAAATTAGAGGTGGTATTCTCCACAAGATTCCATGTGCCACCCAAGAATCAATTAGTACCATCTCAAAACTAAACCTGAACGTCCATTTCTGTTGCCACGGTCTCCATGTCCTTATCTCCACGACCAGACAAGCCCATCAATATAACCTGATCTTTACTCAAAGTAGGGGCTAATTGAGAAACGTGATACACCGCATGTGCAGGTTCAAGTGCTGGAATTATTCCTTCAGACTCACATAATAATTTGAAGCCTTCAAGGGCCTGAACATCATCCACACTTACGTATGATGCTCTATTGCTGTCGTTCAACCAGCTATGTTCTGGGCCAACCCCAGGATAATCTAATCCTGCTGAAATACTATGAGTCTCTATAATCTGACCATCTTCATTTTGAATTAGATAAGACATACTACCGTGCAAAACACCTACCGATCCGGCGGAAATTGTAGCCGAATGTCGGCCAGATTCTATACCATCTCCTCCTGCCTCCACTCCTACCAAGTTGACTCCCTCATCGCCAATAAAATCGTAGAACAGGCCCATGGCATTACTTCCACCTCCAACACAAGCTATTACATAATCTGGCAAGCTTCCAATTTGTTCTAAAATTTGTTTTCTGCTTTCCTGTCCTATTATTCTTTGAAAATCACGCACTATCATGGGGTAAGGATGAGGTCCTACTACACTACCAATCAAATAGTATGAATCATCCACATTGGTCACCCAGTCTCTCATCGCCTCGTTAATAGCATCTTTAAGTGTTTTACTACCAGAGTCCACAGAAATAACTTCAGCCCCCAGTAATTTCATTCTAAAAACATTTAGCGCCTGTCTTCTTATATCCTCCTCCCCCATATAAACAACGCAGTCCAATCCGAGTTTGGCACATACTGTAGCTGTGGCCACGCCATGTTGGCCCGCACCAGTTTCAGCTATTATTCGAGTCTTTCCCATCTTCTTCGCCAAAAGTCCCTGGCCCAAAGCGTTATTAATCTTATGAGCGCCGGTATGTGCCAAGTCCTCACGTTTAAGAAAAATTTTTGCACCACCAAATCTTTTTGTTAGGTTGGGGGCAAAGTACAATTCAGTGGGTCTTCCTACAAAATTAACTAGCAAGTTTGATAATTCCGCCTGGAATTCCTCGTCCGCTTGCACTTTCCTATAAGATTCTTCCAACTCATTTATTGCTGGCATCAATGTTTCTGGAACATATCTACCGCCAAATCGCCCATATCTGCCTGCGTCGTCTGGAAGATCATTCGATAACGTCATAGATGGTCTCACTGTGTCGAATAAACTAAAAAATTGAACTAAAAAACTGCCAGTATCAATTATAGATTAAGTGAAGATATAAGTAAGCAATTTAGCTAAAACCGACCATACGCTCCTTTAATGATTCACCTGAGAAAATGATAATACGCTAGGCTCAACGCTTCACAGCAATAATATCGAGCCAATTTCTTGGTACATGCGTCACATTAAGCTCAGAATAAGTTTGCCTTATACCCTCTTGGAGAGCTGCACTAGCTTCTTCCATAGGGACACCAGGCATAGTACCTTCAATAAAATCAGAAAATGTACTTATATCCAGCCAACCTTCTATAGGAACCTGGACAGTATCAACTTTTTGTCTAAGTATAGTGAGGCCATTTCTTTCCAATAAATTACTGTACTCGTCAGGAGTTAATTGTCTCCTTGATTCTACCTTTGCTGTTTTATCTGGTTTTAACCCATATTCTTTTCTAAGAATCCTAAAAGCTTTGAACATCCATTTACTGTAAAAAGCGGAAGAATCTTCGTGTTGGCCGCCTTCGTAAAAGGAGGTATTAAATGCGAATTTTCCCCCTGTCCGCAAAGCGTCCCCAATGTCGTGAACCACCTTGTCTTTATCAGGAAGGTAGTGAATAGCATTACAGAACACAATGGTGTCTACAGAGTCTTTAACAGCTTCCGACACATTCTCAACACCACTTTGGACAAACTTAACAGCATTGTCAGAAATATCCATGAGGTCTTCCATAGCAGCCTTCAAAGCTGACTGTGAATGGTC
>CAYMZR010000152.1:0-2439 GCA_964394975.1 uncultured Dehalococcoidia bacterium
AAGAGAATTGGACTTCTGATTTAAATATGTACCGATTGCCTTCTTAAATATGTGGGTTCTTTTTATAACCCCCTGGGAGCACAGGCCTATTAGTTGTTTGCAATGCGAACTGTGTGATGGCTATAGCGTTGAGGATTAATTCAGATTGATTCAATTCTCGGTGCGTTTTCTAATGCTCTATTTATGGCGGCATTTCCACTTGGTATGGCATCAAAAGTATCGACTATCCAATACCTATAACCTTTATGGTTCCAGTATCTATAAGTCCACTTTCCAAATTTTGCATCATAGCCTGATTCTTTTAAAAAAGTCTGAATCGGTTGATACAATTGAGGATATACTTCCTGCATGACATACTCATGGTGACCTTTTAAAGTAGACTTTCTCCAAGGAGCATTGTCTATTAGGTCATTAACTTTACCCAACATTAGACACACCTTTGACAGCATTCGCTAATCTTCTTGGACTTAACTCAACACCCACAAACCTATGCTTTCATGTCCCCATTATAGGTAATTCAAAAATCTGTGCTGTACTATGCTCGCTGGATAGAGATAGCTAGGGAGGAAGCCCCTCTTGATGATTTTTTTGGAGAGTATTGTGACAACACTTCCTGGCAAAAGCGGGTGAAGGTTCGTTGAGGGGATAGAATCCATGGAACCCTATCCCCGTACTACTTTGCCTTTACTGGCTATGGACAATCCTACTGACTATTCTGATAGGAGATTGCGTTAACAATTCAGGGACACTTCCCAGATTACTTACAGCCTCAGCCTGTTGTTCTTGGATATCTTGGAGGTTTTCCGCAAATCTTGAAACCCTTATTCTGCCAGCTGGACCAGCCAAAGCCCTACTTATAACAGGCTTCACTGTGGCAGTAGAACTAGCTCTACTTTCAAGTAGTGCATTAACTAATTCTTCTCTTTTCCCAGGTTTAGAATTTAGGATTGTTCTCGATATTATTTTGGGCTCGTATCCGTCAGGTAGAGAAGCGATTGGGTCACTAATTATTTCTGAGACGACCCAAGTTGCCCTTTCACACAGAGCATCGATAGAATCAAGCCTTTGCATCATTACACTATCATTGAGTGATGCCTCTTGAAGAGCATCAAGTTCATCCAATGACTGAAACCCACCAATAAGACTTACTATGCTTGGCCGGTCAGTTGTGGGGTTTGTTACCGAGACTGGTACAGCTACATTTCCCGGTCTTCCAACAGCTTTCACGGATTCTTTAACCGCCTCTAAAACAGCGCTGGTTTGGCCCGGATTTGGATATCTGATGAAATTCATAAAATATGACATATTCAATACTCCTTTTATTATTTATTGCAACTATACGCAATTTGAACTCATATTTGGTTAATAAACGTTAAACCGCTCTGGTCATTTCTAGGTATTAATAATTCGTATCTGCATCCTATTTAACTCAAAAAACCGGCGACACAAGGCTCCATGAAAAAAGATGGCTGGGGACGAACACTCTTCATGCCGGCTCGCGCAGGTGGGACGCTAGCCGGCATGATTAATCATGCTGTAATACTCTGTCCTAACTTCTTGGTACACCACCTGTGTTTGTTGGGTGCCAGTCGAAGTTAAGCCAACCCGCATAATACGTGTTGATAAATTGAATATCTGAAAAACTGTCCGCCTCCACGACCATTACGCCCGGGGCCTCGCCTCCAGTAACTCCCCACGAACCTATAAGTTTACAAGTATCAGGGAGGGAAGAAGGAAAAGCTTTAACTTTATCTCTCATTTCAGGTAAGAACTGGCCACTTCCCCTAACCGTTTCAACATCTGCCTCACGGAAATAGGGTCGATAGAATCCCAAAAATGTAATAGCCATATGTAAATTCTCCAATTTAGGTGTATTTTTTAGAAAATAGCTAAATTCTAATAATCTGTCAAACAGGGTTTTTCTTGATGCGAAAGCTTGCTAAGGCCGGAGTATTTGAAATCATATGGGGCACTATGCTCGCTGAATATGGCTGGTTGGGAAGCAACCCCGTAGTGACGAGTATTCATTTTAGTAGAGGGTTTGAAAACAGCTGGTGAATAAACATCCTACAGCAGGTCTATTACTCGGGTTTAGCCCAGTCGTTAAATTCTTCTTTACCCCCCCGCACTTTCCAATCTGAATCGATTGTCAATTTGCTGGTTATTCCCCCACGCACATTGAATTCCATAACCAAGCGAATCCGTTTAGGGGAGTAAATATCCATTAAGTCGTCATAAATAGTGTTGATAATTCGTTCATATGAAATACGTATATCTCTAAATTGGAATAAATATTGTTTTAGTGACTTTAATTCAATAACACTTTGGCCCGGATAAAATGTTATGTTAGCCACAGCAAAATCAGGTTGTGCTTCGGCGCCAATAAACGTTATTTCTGGGGCATGAATCTTAATTTCATATGCCTCAGCAGTTGGGTTG
>CAYMZR010000153.1:0-2434 GCA_964394975.1 uncultured Dehalococcoidia bacterium
ATTGGTATTCATGCTCATTGTGCTGGCTGCTGGCAAATTGTTCCAAATTTAGTGTGGAGCAAAGATTTTTCCAGAAATTTGGTTCGATACAGCCAACGCTAATGTATTTACCGTCCCGGCATTCAAAAACATTGTAGTAGGGTACACCACCATTTAATGTCATCTGGCCGGGCTTAGGGATAAGCCCAGAATTAAAATATTCTCCTGATATGGCTGACAATAGGTAGGTGACGCCGTCTGACATTGCGGTGTCTATTTTTTGTCCTCTGCCGGTGTTTGTTCTGGAAAAAAGAGCACAAACGATTGAGTAAGCTGCATTCATACCTCCGGCTGCGAAATCCGCAATTAGATTATATGGAATTGCGGGTGTACCATTTTTGCTGCCAATTAATCCTAAAGCCCCACCTACGGAGATATAGTTGACGTCATGCCCTACTAAATCCTTGTATGGTCCAGTCTGTCCATAGCCGGATATAGAACAATAAATTATTGAGGGATTAATCTCTTTAATAGTTTCATAATTACAACCCAGTCTGGTTACGACCTCAGGTCTGAATCCTTCGATAAAAACATCGGCTTCTTGGCAAAGTTGGTGCAATATTTTTATTCCATCTTTTTCCTTTAAATCTAGTACTATGCTTCTTTTATTTCGGTTTAATGGGTTGCTTGCCATTTTTTTACGGGTTTCGGCGTCATTAATGATTTTGGAAGCTATTATTCTGGATGTAGGAGGTGCTTCAACTTTTATAACGTCGGCCCCCATATCCCCAAGCATCATCGAACAAAATGGCCCTGGGGCCATTCTGCTTAGATCAACGATTTTTACTCCATCTAGCGCACCATTTGTCATTAAAAAGATTGCTCCAATATACCTTGATCTAATAGATCAGCTGCCTTTGACGTATCAATAGAAAGGATTTCTTCGAGGATTTCCAAATTGTGTTCACCAATCATGGCCTGGGCTCGTGTTAGCTTTCCTGGCGTTTTTGACAGTTTGAACTGCAGTCCGTCGTATGGCATCGGACCAACTTCTGAGTGTTCAAGCCATTGAAAAAAGTCCGTGTGCTTGAGTTGAGGATCCTCCCACATATCAGACTGACTTTGTACTATGCCACATGGGATTCTGTGGCTTTGAAGCAAATTCATAATTTGTCTGGCATCATTTTGTGAAGTCCAGTCTGATATTAAATTGTCTATTTGATCTTTGTTTAATTTTCGCTCTGGCAAACTTTGTTTAGATATCTCATCTGGCAAGCCTAAAACTTTTGAAAATTCTGCCCATTGGGATTCAGACTCTATCGCTATTGAAACCCATGATTCCTCTGTGTCGGTGAGACTCCTTTTCTTCCTCAGGCACTGAAATATCCCATGCGGTGACATTTCTTGATCCTCATTTCCCATCCTACCTAAAATGGAGCCATCTTCGTTGTATTTCATGATATGTGGAGCTAGAAAATGCATAGCCCCTTCATACTGTGAAAGGTCAATATGTTGTCCTTTTCCGTAACGATCCCGGTAATCAAGTGCTGCCACTATAGACCCAAAAGCTACAGGGGGGTTGAGGAAGTCGGAGTATGCGCCGTAAGGTCCAGCGGGGCCTCTATCAGGCCACCCGGTGATTTCATAAAAGCCAGCCATTGCTCCGGCTAGTTGCCCATACCCTGCATAATTGTTGTGTGGTCCAAATTGGCCCATTAGGCAGGTACTAAAGTAAATCACATCCGGGGCTAGTTTTTTTACAGAAAGGTAGTCAAGACCCCATGATTTCATAACCCGCGGCGTGAAACTTTCTGCTATTACGTCAGGTTGCCATTGAGCTATGATATCTTTTATTAGGTCTAAGGCTTTCGGAATTGATAAATTGACTCCTAAATTCCTTTTGCTTGAGTTGTAATTTCCACTAAATTGACTTCTATTTATGCCTGGTATGGCGTCCTTAAAGGGGGGTGCCCCTCTTAGAACGTCAGGTCTACTTACAGACTCTATTTTTATTACATCTGCCCCGTGATCGGCAAAGTATTTTGTTGTGATTGGGCCGACACCAACCCATGTAAAATCTAAAACTTTTAGACCGTCAAAAAGAAGTTCTGTGGTGTTGTTTTGCACTATACAACTCCCCCCTTCTTTAACGCTTCGATTTTGGATTTACCTACGCCAATACTTTTGAATATTTCTTCATTATCAGATCCAACACTGGGGGAAGGAGAGTAAACCTTTAGAGGAGTTTCGGACATCTTCATATACGGTCCTAGATGAGTTATATCCTTACCAAATTCCGGATGATAAATATCAATCCAAAATGATCTTGATTCTAATTGGGGACTCTTCCTAATATCTTCAACGGTATTACAAGGTGCCACCAAAAGCCCTGCAGACAGTGCCCTTTCAAAAATTTCTGTTTTTGTTTTTATTAAAAGAAAATCTTCTATAGCTT
>CAYMZR010000154.1:0-2420 GCA_964394975.1 uncultured Dehalococcoidia bacterium
GATAAACAAACATTACTCGGCGTCACAGGAAGTGGAAAAACATTTACCATGGCCTGCGTTGTCGAACAAATTCAAAAGCCAACGCTTGTCATTGCGCACAATAAAACCTTGGCCGCACAGTTAGCCACAGAATTCAAAGAGTTTTTTCCAGAAAATGCTGTGGAATATTTTGTGAGTTACTACGATTATTACCAACCAGAAGCTTATGTACCCAGGACTGACACATATATCGAAAAAGATGCTGACATAAATGAGGAACTCGACAAACTACGACACTCAGCCACTCGGTCGTTACTGACTAGAAAGGACGTGCTGATAGTAGCTTCTGTTTCGTGTATATTCGGCCTTGGAGCCCCGGAAGAGTATCAAGCTTTTGTTGCTGCGGTAAAAAAAGGGGAATCCAAAAACCAACGAGACTTAATCAGGAAGTTGGTTGATATGCAATATGAGCGAAATGATTACGATTTAGCAAGAGGTCGTTTCAGAGTAAGAGGGGACACTTTAGAAATACTCCCCGCATATGAGCAACTGGGAATTAGAATTGAATTTTGGGGGGATGAAGTAGAAAAAATAACGCACCTTGACCCACTTACGGGTGAAATATTGAGCGATCAAGAATATGTTGAAATATATCCAGCCAAGCACTTTGTTACCTCTAAAGAAAAATTGCAGATGGCTATTAAGGACATTGAAGAAGAATTGCACACCCACTTAAAATTCCTCAAATCAGCAGACAAACTGCTTGAAGCGCAGAGATTGGAGTCGCGAACAAAATACGATCTTGAAATGCTGGAAATGGCCGGGTATTGTGCAGGAGTGGAGAATTATTCGAGGCATTTATCTCAACGAAAAGCAGGAAGCACACCATATACTTTGCTAGATTATTTCCCTGAAGATTTTGTACTTTTCGTTGATGAATCGCACATGACTCTACCACAAGTAAGAGCAATGTACGGAGGGGATCAATCTAGGAAAAAGACTCTGGTCGAATACGGGTTTAGGTTACCCTCCGCTCTAGATAATAGACCTCTCAATTTTGAGGAATTCGAAAATAAAGTGAATCAAATGGTATTTGTCTCAGCCACACCCGGGCCCTATGAGACTGAAAATAGTTCAACCACTGCCGAGCAAGTTATAAGGCCGACGGGTTTACTCGACCCAATCATTGAAGTCAAACCAGTAAATGGTCAAATTGATGACCTCCTTGACCAAATAGACTCTCGAGTCAAAAAGGGAGAAAGATGCCTCGTTACCACTCTCACTAAGCGAATGGCAGAAGAACTATCGGATTACCTAAAGGAATCTGGAATAAGAACGCATTATTTACATTCTGAAATAGACACCTTAGAAAGAAGTGAGATTTTAAGGGATTTAAGGATGGGTGTATACGATGTCCTAGTAGGAATAAACCTACTACGTGAAGGTTTGGACCTCCCAGAAGTAAGTTTAGTAGCCATCTTGGACGCCGATAAGGAAGGATATCTACGTTCTCGAACATCTCTAGTCCAAACGGTAGGCCGAGCCGCCAGACACATCGATGGAAAGGTGATTATGTATGCGGACAAGGTTACCAACTCCATGAAAAGCGCCATTGAAGAAACTGACCGGAGGCGCTTTATTCAAAAGGCTTACAACGATGAAAATGGAATTACACCGCAAGGTATACAAAAAACCATAAGGGATATTACTGAAAGGGTAAAATCTGTCGTAGAACCCTCAAGAGAGGAGTTGATTAACGGTCTAGATTTGCCTAAGGAAGATTTAGTTAGATTGATAAAAGATCTGGAAACACAAATGAAATCAGCCTCAAAGCAACTGGAATTTGAAAAGGCCGCTATAGTCAGAGATCAAATCTTGGATCTGAGAAAGATAGTTGCTGATGACTCCAATTAACTAAACTTTTATTGACACCACAAGAAGTCAAAATATAGAATTTATTCCTGACCAAATATGTCAAGAAGTAAAAAGCTCCCTATAAGGAATAAGAATGCCCGATTCTGAAACAGTCACAAAAGATGATGTACTTGAAGCCTTAAGAGATGTATATGATCCAGAAATACCTGTGAATATTGTAGATCTGGGTTTGGTATATGGCGTTGAAGTAGCGGACGGGGATGTAGACGTTAGTATGACGTTGACTTTTGCTGGGTGCGGGATGGGCCCCTATATAGCTCAACAAGCGGAATGGAGGTTAGCAGAAGTCGAAGGTGTCGAAGACATCAATGTAGATCTTGTTTTTGATCCTCCTTGGACCCCTGACATGATAACTGAGGAAGGAAAACGTTTGCTCGGATTGGATTAATAACCCGCGTTTTCATTTATTAAACTGATTTCTTGTGACTCAGAATGACGAGGTATTCCATGACTCAACAAAACCCAGCTCAGGCACGTGCTCGAATTGAAGCAATGAAACGTCAGTT
>CAYMZR010000155.1:0-2396 GCA_964394975.1 uncultured Dehalococcoidia bacterium
CTGAGAACCTCTATCATTTTTGTGAGTTGCCTAACAACAGTTTCAGGATTTCCTACTGCTACTTTTTCGCCCTGGATATCCGACCAGTTTATTTCAGAAAGATTCTTACTTGTATTCCCTTCTGTATTAAGTGATGCTGTGGCATTGTTACCCAATTGGGACCCAAGTCGCCTGAATTGTTTCATGAAGCTCGATTCGGAATTTTCCATAGCCTCTTCAGTGCTGTTTGCTACATGAACGGGAACTCGTAAGAGTATGCTACCCGTAGACTGGTTCGATTTCTTGAGGGCTTTTCTATATAGAACAACTTGTTCAGCAACATCTGATAATGACAATCCTCTTACTCCCACAAATATAGGAATTCCCATTTCCCCTAATGTCGTGAAGGTTTCAGATGTAGTCGCTGCTATTCGCATAGGAGGATGTGGTTTCTGTAAAGGTTTTGGTGTTAAACACACTTCGTCGTAACTGTTGTATTTTCCTGAGTAACTGAAAGTGTCCTCTGTAAACGCCTTCTTAATTATTTCCATGGATTCATAGAATATTTCCCTACTTTCGGTATAGGGGATTTTGTAACCGTTGTATGCTTCTGGCAGGCCACTTCTTCCAATGCCAAATTCGAATCTACCTCCGCTCACGTGATCCAAGGTGGCCACTTCCTCAGCGATCCGCAAAGGATTGCCGAGCGGCAAGATGTGTACAGCAGTTCCAATTTTTATTTTTGTTGTTCTACCTGCTATAGCAGCTGCTAAAACCAATGGTGCCGAAAGAACGGAGCGGTTGGGTCTGAAATGGCTTTCAGCTAACCAAATAGTGTCGAGCCCAAGTTCTTCGGCAAGCGATACATGTTGAAACGATTCTTCAAACGCTTCCGTTTGTGGGTGACCTTCTCGTATGTGAAATTCCATGAAACTTCCAAAATTCATACGTCGTCCCCTGTACAGGATATTGATTTGATGACTTTACTAATATGGCACAGAATAAAGAGGCTGGATTTAGAAAGCAAGGGTGGGAGGTAGAGGCTTTTTAAATTCATAAAACTCACATTCTGTTTAGGAGACTACTTGGCGGTAACAGTTCCTGTCACTGACCATTCAGCTTTCTCACCCCCTTCCCAGGGTCGGCTGTACTCCCAAATCAATGTACTATTTCCTTGCTTGAGAATTTGAATTCCCCATTCTTCACTGCCGGAGGCTCCGACTTTACCTGTTTCTAGAGCGGTAAATTTGTGATACGTCTGTTTCAAAGCATTTTGGTCATTAATTTTAGGAAACTCAGACCATTGGAAACCCGTCGTGGGGTTTGAGCAAAGATTCACTACAAGCAAATCTCCTTCGCTTACCTCCATGTTTATAACTACATGGTTTGATTTCGAAAGTTGATCACAGCTGACATTGAAAGAATTTCCTTTGGCTGGAGATGATAAACAGGCTATTAACAAGGTTATTGCTAATAGAAGGTGAATCATAAATAGGCACTTCATATGCCCATTATAAGTATTTCATTGCAAAGGAGTTTTATTACGGCATTTAGCTCCTTGCTTCAAATGTTCCTATAGATTTCCCTTTTAGATGAGCGTTGTCGTTTAGGCAAACAACAGACCATCCTTTTTGGTTAAAGATAAAACGAGTAATGGAAGTGTTATCCACACCAATTTTATAAATTAATCTTTGATCAAAACCCATAACGTAATGAAAAATGGACCTCATTGTATTTCCATGTCCCACTATAGCTACCTTTAGGGATTGAGGTGTTTTGCATAGTTCGCGATTATAAATTAATTCGTCTTCCAACCAATTGGTGGCCCTTTTCTGTACCTCCCTTATACTCTCCCCTTCTGGCCCCACAAAGTCGCGGCCTTTTTCCATGATATAAGTCATAGTTTCGCTAGTGTATGCCTCTTCAGTAGGAACTCCGCGCCAGCCTGGGATTTGTTGCTCGATGATTTCTTCTATTTTTGAAAATTCTCTTCCACCTTCACCTCTTGCGCTGAGCATATTCTCCGTGGTTTGAATTGCCCGGGTCATGGTAGAGCTGTAAATTTTGTCGAAGGAAAGGTTTTCTGTCTTAAATCTCTCTCCCAATAATTTAGCTTGCTCATGCCCCAACTCAGTTAAAGGAGCATCGTAATTGCTTCCAGCAGCTAGTCCGGGAGTTGCGTTGGATTGAGATTCTCCGTGCCGTATGAAAAATATGTCTAAGTGAAAGTCTTTATGTATCATGGTGCCCCTTTGTTTCTAGGTTATTTATGTAGCAGTATTTCACGGAACATTTTACTGATTCAAGGTCGTCGAAAACATTGGTCATTGAATCTTGGTGTTACTATTTTCACATTTGGATAGAATCGATTTGGAAGGAGGATGTAGACCATGCATGATTTATTAGTTAAAGCTGGC
>CAYMZR010000156.1:0-2380 GCA_964394975.1 uncultured Dehalococcoidia bacterium
AAAGACATCCATTGGCCCTTGGTTCTGGAAGCTCGGCAACATCATTACAAGCAAGGACATGGTTGCAGGAATCGGATGTTCTGTTCGGTGTTGGAACCAGTCTTACTCGTACCAGTTATGGTCAGCCTATACCAGATGGAAAAGTAATGATTCATAACACAGAGACTATTGCTGATTTAAATAAGGACTTTAATGTTGATGTTGGGTTGGTTGGTGATACCAAACTAACCCTCGCTATGATGGTGGAAGAGGCCAAAGCTCAGTTAGGTGGAGAAAGCAGGAAAGGTTCTTCAGAACTCGCTGATCAAATTGCGGAAATCAACGACAAATGGATGGCTGAATGGAGTGACGCTCTTAACTCTAATGAAACACCAATTACACCGTACAGGGTGATCGGCGAAATGATAAATGTGCTGGATCAAGAAAATAGCATCGTAACGCATGATGCGGGTGCCCCTCGAGACATAATAATGCCTTTTTATCCAGGTACAGTGCCACATAGTTATGTTGGGTGGGGTAAAACAACCCATCTGGGGTATGGTATACCGCTAATGACAGGTGTGAAAATGGCTTGCCCAGATAAATTCTGCATGAACATTATGGGTGATGGCGCCTTTGGAATGTCAGGTTTAGATATAGAAACTTCGGTTCGCTCAGGAGCACCGATAACAACCCTTGTTTTGAATAATGGTGGAATGGCTACTTATCCCGGCGGGTACCCTACGGCGAGAGAGTCATTTGGTACAACTTACATGACTGGTGACTATGCCAAGATTGCTGAAGGCCTTGGAGCTGTTGGCATAACTGTCACAAAGCCAGAAGAGATAGCTCCGGCATTGGAGCAGGCCAAGCAGCTGAATGCAGACGGCAAAGCGGTGCTAATAGATGTCCATTCAAACATGGAAGCCCGAAGGTCAAATTTCTAGACCACAGTGGTTTTTGTTTTTTTGAAGGGGGAGTCATCAAGGCTCCCCCTTTTTGTTGGTAAAATAACAAAGTAGAAATCATGTATCAGATATAAATTTGTCGAATTATGAGATCAAATATCCAAACCAAGAGCAATATAATTAAAGGAATTGCTATATTGATTTTGGCTATTCTAATTTCCTTATTTGCTATATTCCTTGCTACTGGACTTGCCAATAAAGCTTCTGCCACTGGCAGAAGCGGTGAGCAATTAATCGGCCGAAAAGCACCAGAATTTCTCGCGGATAGTATCAACGGTAAGCCGGTATCATTGTCCAACTATCCTGAATCCCCAATCATATTGAATTTTTGGGCTTCTTGGTGTCCTCCCTGTCGAGATGAAACTCCACATTTTGAGAAGATATGGAGGTTATATAAAGAAAAAGATGTAGTGGTAATTGGTATAAATGTCCAAGATGATCTGAACAGTGCCAATGAATACATCAGTGAATTTGATGTCACATTTATTAATGGGATGGATAAGAATGGGAGAATAATGGTGGATTATGGTGTAACAGGCCTGCCAGTCACGTTTTTTCTAGATCGTGAAGGTATGATTATTGGAAGATGGGTAGGTTCGATTGGTGCATCAAGCTTAGAATCTAGAGTGGAGGCATTAGAAAATGGCTCGTTTCCAAATTTATATGGGTCAGACAAAAACAAAAGCGGTTTCAGGAGCCTGAATTGACGGGAGAAGGATTCGCTCAAATAAAAATCGTTCATTCTGATGTGCAATTAAATTGTTTGGAATGGGGTGACCGCTCTAATCCTCCAATGCTTTTGTTACATGGGTTACAAGATTGTGCGAGAAGTTGGGAAATATTTGCTCAATCCGTGGCTGATGACTACTGGGTGGTCGCTTTAGACAGCAGGGGCCATGGCGATAGCGATCATATTCCTGGCCGCTATTCGTTCGCAGACTATGTTTCTGATGTTGAAGTAACCATATCGAATTTAGCCATTGATAATCCAATATTGATTGGGCATTCCGCCGGCGGCAGGTATGCTTTTTCATATGCTGCTCAAAAGGAGAACAAAGTGAGGGCATTGGTGATCGTCGATATAGATCCTGACTCAGTCAACGAATCATCTGATTCTATGTTTGAAAGGTACAGAAATGAATCAGACGAATGGACTATTTTTGAAGATGTTGTAGACAGGCTTTGGTCTCGACAGCCATTATCTTCGGAAGCAATGGTTAAATTTCAGGCTGAAGTGATGACAAAATTAAAACCTAACGGTGCCTGGGAATGGAAGAGGGATAGAAATCTCATTTACGAATACGAAAGACCCGATTTATGGTCAGCTTGGAGAGAAGTGGAATGTCCGACTGTGATAATTAGAGGGAGACAGAGTACGCTCTTGACCCATGAAACTGCAGTAAAAATGAGAGAACAACTTTCCCAATGCAAAT
>CAYMZR010000157.1:0-2319 GCA_964394975.1 uncultured Dehalococcoidia bacterium
TCAAAGCCTGCTTTGCTTCGTAAAGATCTTGGACACTTACCATTAGAATCATTTGCTGTCTTCCTTGTGACTGTTTTTTCGTACTATTTTTCGTGTTACCTGTTTGCGACAGCCGCAATATCGTCTTTAAGTTGTTGCTTTTCATCGTCGGTGAGGTCCGTTAGTGGAGCTCTTACGTGACCTCCTGACATTCCCATTAGTTCTCCCCAGTATTTACATAATGAGGCGGGCAATGCCCCTCCCATTTTTTGTACGGTGTATTTCCACCACTTATCTGAAACCTCTTTGATTGGTTTGACTTTTGAATCGTAAAAATCGTTGTCTAAATCGCCTTCCATTACCTTGTCTATATATTGAACGTAATAGTTAGCATCTGGGGTATCAAATCTCCAGTCAGAGGTGTTGGCGAACATCACCTGTTGTTCAAAACCTAATTCTTTTCCTTTTTGGAATATCCATTCGTCCGGCGTGCTGATAATTGCTTTGGTACCTACTTTCAAATGAGTGTCCACAGAGAGTTCTGGATTGAAGCTTGCCTCTTTCACTCCGACTATGTTGGGAATATCACAGACCCGGTTCAGACCTGCAGCGTCCAGAACTGTTCCGAATTGAGGAGAGTTATAGTACATAATAGCAAGGTTTGTATTTTCTGCTAGTTTGCTAACCCATTCGACAACTTGATCTTCAGTTCTTGTAGCGAAGTAGGGTGCTGCTACTATTAGGAGATCAAATCCAGTATGTTCAGCATAGCTTGCCAAATCAAGCATTTCTTTCATTGAAGTGTGCGACACGTGAGCACCAATGGCCCAATCACTTCCTCCCTCATCACTAACAATGTCATAGACTTTCAGCCTTTCTTCTTTAGTTAGTGTCCAGAATTCCCCCATACCCCATGTGCATCCAGCACCTTTGGTGCCGAGAGCCTTTACGTGCCGAATATCTCGTCTTAAGCCATCTTCATCTATTTCATCGCTTTCTGTGAAAGGTGTCATCAGGGTAGACCATTGGCCACGAAGGTTTTCTCTTGCCCAATCCATTGCTTCTGTTTTGCTGTATTCAGCCATACAAATGAACCTCGGTATCGTGAATTTATTAACATGCTCGCTTCGCGCGAATTTCCTGCCTTAATGATAGTAATCTGTGACAATCAGTGTCAACGCAGTCAGCGAACTAATAATATGAACCAAAGGCTTGTATATTGGGCGCTCAGTCCTTCATTGCTGTCTTATATTGAGTTCTGAGACATCGGGTACATATATTGACTTTCTTCATTTGGCCATTTATTTCAATTGTGGCCTTCTGGATATTTGGACTCCAAGTCCTACGTGTTCTGCGCTTCGAATGGCTGACGTTATTGCCAGTACGGACCTGAGTTTTACAATCTGGAGCTTCGCATGTAGCCATTTTTCGCCTTTTGACACTTTTCCTAACGTTTTGGTAAAAAGTCATCTATTTCAGGTTTTCAGCTGCTGAAATACTTTAAAACTGGAACAAATCCGCATTAAAAAATACCATATCCGTTATTATACTTCCAGCATATTTTTATTGGTCGTGGAACTTTATGTATGGACTCTAATGCGAACGCAGCAGATATATTTTGGGGAATGTTTAGTTCAGCTGTGATCTTTTTTAGACGACATGTAGATGCCATAAATGCACTCAATGTGTTTCCCGTGCCGGATGGCGATACTGGAACTAATATGTACGGAACTTTGGAAGGGATTCGGTCGCGGATTATGTCGGCTGAATACACTGATCTACGAGAACTTACAGGTCTTCTCTCAGAAGCAGCCTTATATGAAGGAAGAGGCAATAGTGGGATCATTTTGTCTCAGATATTTCGAGGCCTGTCTGATTATTTGTCCGTACATACATCTGAAATTGATTTTGAAATCATTTCTGGAGCCATTGGAAATGCTAGGGTCAAGGCGTTCGATTCTGTTGCTGAACCCGCTGAAGGAACAATGCTTACAGTGCTTTCTGATGTCGCAAACAGAGCCGATTCTCTTAAAGGGAAAGATATATCTATAAAGAATTTTTTCAAATCACTTGTGGAGGAAGCACAAAGATCTGTCGATAGGACTCCTGAATTACTTCCGCTACTCAAAGAGAGTGGCGTCGTAGATTCTGGTGGATATGGGGTTGAAGTTATACTCGAAGGAATGGCTATTTCTCTAAATGATGTCGACCCTGACACCGTTCCAATTATGTTAAGGAAACCAGAAGGAGATGGGACGGGTATAGAGAATCTTATATCTGACCATTTTGGATCTGAAGATGAGTTTGGCTATTGCACTCAATTTATATTGGATACTGACC
>CAYMZR010000158.1:0-2256 GCA_964394975.1 uncultured Dehalococcoidia bacterium
CAGATATTGCTCCAATAACTGCAACTCCTGCGGCTCCAGCTTCCATTACCTGTAGGCAATTTTCTTCTGATATACCTCCAATGCCTATAAGTGGAATGGATAGTTTATTACTAATTTCCTCTATTATTTCGGTCCCTGAAGTTTCTCCGTTTGGGTGTGAATTGGAGGGAAATATAGTTCCAACAGTCAAATAGTCCATACCTTCCGATGCGGCTTTAGCGGCTGATTCAAAACTATGTACAGATCTTCCAATAATAAATTTTTTCTTCAAATTTTGATAATTGGCGTCCAAATTTTGATCTTCGGGGAAATGAATGCCATCGGCGGATACTTCTTTTGCTAGATCCACATCCCCGTTCACCATAAACATAGCCTTATCTTTGGTTAAATCTCTTAAGCTTATGGCCATTTCTAATTTTTCTGGCCCTTTTATCTCTCTATCTCGAAATTGGACCATATTAACTCCACCTGAAATGGCATCGTTAACAATGAATCCTAAATCTCTTTTGGAGGTCCGATTCCTATTGGTTACCAAACATAATATAGGGTTGTTAGCAATTTCAATAATCACAGTCTAACCAGAGTTGATGTCAGCACCGGGACTACTTGATATTGCTGACTCCCGTCTCTCAATACGGCCGCTTAGATAAGCCTTACGGCCAGCTGAAACACCTAATTTAAAAGCTTCTCCCATAGCAATAGGATCTGCTGCCTGGGCAATTGCCGTGTTTACTAAGACTGCATCCGCACCAGCTTCTAATGCCTTTGATGCATCGGAAGGAACTGCTAATCCAGCATCTACTACTACCGGAACCTGAACATCGCTTATGATCATTTCAATTTCTTCCATGGTCAATATACCTTGTCCTGAGCCTATGGTGGATCCAAGAGGCATAACGGTTGCACAACCTAAATCGGCAAGCCTATGGGCTAAAACAGGGTCAGCATGAATGTAAGGTAATACGTCAAATCCGTCTTCAACTAATTCTTTGGCAGCATCAAAGGTACCGATTGGATCTGGCAACAAATGACTTATATCAGGGATGACTTCAAGTTTAACCCAAGATGAACCTGTAACTTCTCTGGCTAACCTGGCAGTCAATACTGCCTCCTCCGAGGTTTTGCTACCGGCGGTATTGGGAAGAATCGTGTAATCAGTCCAGTTGAAATAGTCCAAGATTGTTTTCTCGTTCAAATCTTGCAAATTCAACCTACCAATGGCCACAGTAATAATTTGAGTCCCAGAAGCTTTTACCGAATCGACCATCTCTTCCATAGTTCGATGACGTCCAGTACCAACCATGAGTCTTGAGGTAAATTCCTTCCCTGCTATGACTAAAGGATCATTCATACCGCATCTCCATCATCCTATAAATTTTTTAGACAAAAAAATCACCCTGGGAGGGTGATGGGAGATTGATTCCATAACTCCCTCCGCTGGCATTATCCAGTTCAGGTCTCGGGTCGGTTTCAGTAAGAAACCCTCTCAGCCGTTTAAGGCTCCCCGTGTACGCAACTTTATATTCAAGAATATATGCAACATACGTGTTAAAGTCAATGCTATGTCGTTTTGTGAAATTCGATTTAGGTTCATGGAGGGCCAGGAAGCTGTTTTAATGCGTCATTTCACTGCTACTGGATACCTCACATGGGAGAAAGGTGTATTTCTCCACCGTCACCCAAAAATTAAACTGTGGCTACCACCTGGTGGGCACATAGAGGTTGATGAAGACCCTGTTGAAGCTGTGATCAGAGAAATAAAAGAAGAGACCGGGTTATTGGCAGCTATATCTGAGGCGCCAACATTAAAGCAATTGAATTTTACCTACCCAAAATCGATCATACCACCGAGGCTTATTTTGGAGGAGGATATAGACGATCCAATAGATGGATTTCACAATCACATAGATATGATTTACTACTGCCAACCTGTTGGAGGAATCGATCAATTACTTCCAGGATGGAGATTGTTTACGTATGCAGAGTTAAAAAAGGCCCAACAGATTTATAAGCGTGATAAAGATAGTTTCGACACCTATATTTATCCTCCCTTAGACGTCTTAACCGTAGGAATAAACGCCATAGAAGCAGATTCATAGGGTTACGCCGATGTGAAAATATTCTCTGTTCGGGTATTATTTTACGGCTCCAAAAATCAACCGGGATGAGGTGAAACTAACAACATGGTTCTAAACAATATTGCCGTTATCAGAGGGGATGGCATTGGTATAGAGGTGGTAGAGGAAGGTATAAAAG
>CAYMZR010000159.1:0-2230 GCA_964394975.1 uncultured Dehalococcoidia bacterium
AGATATGGTACGGTCTAAATGACCCATTATTACTCTGGAAAGGTCAGCACCTGAACCCGCGAGTATATTCATGATTTCAATAGGCGCTTTTTCGTCTCGGCCTGGATGAATTAAGATCGAAGCTCCCGTTTCCAATTGTGCTCGGGCTGAGGCTTTTAATACTTTTATCTCGTTTGGCATCAATGGCCAAGTGCAGCCAATTTCCCCGATTATTCCGGCTTTGATTCCAGTACTGCTTACACCAATTTGAATATCCTTTGTTATTTCTTGATAGATATCATTTTCATTTTTTTCATTTATTTGATTTGGCTGAGCTGCGTCGACGTAGTAGCCTGCACCCATTACTACATGGACACCAGCACCTCTAGAAATTCTTGCGAGGGCCAAAGGGTCCCTACCGATTCCGATGGTCGTTGCGTCGACGATGGCTCCCCCACCATGCCTTTGGTACAGCATCGCCTCTTCTATCGCGGTGTCCTCATCCAGTACAAGAAGATTGTCTAGATTGCTGTAGCAATATTGTCTTATCCATCCCAGATTTTCCATGGTCACAGGTGCGTGCGCCATTCTCTGTGTTGTTACATCTGGGGTGGGGTTAAACATGACAGAGAAATCTATCAGCAGATGTTCATGAGTCATTGTCAGACCTAAGTCTTTAGGCTCTATTACTCCCAGGACGGTTTGGATTTTGCCTTTTTGATCTTGCTTACTCATATTTACTTAATCCATTTTCCTGAAACTTTTGTTGATAATAGCAAAACCAATGGTAAATAAAGCAAGTAGAATTCCGCTTATAGTCAAAGAATCTGCGGTACCTATTTTCTCAGCTAAAGTGCCAAATGGAACGGCGCTCAATGGCATCATACCAAAGGTCATCATCGCGATGCTCATAGTACGGCCCCGCATTTCTGGATCTGATTTGATTTGCACCATAGACATGTTCAATGACATATACATGGAGCTGGTTAGACCAATAAATATTAGGAAGGGAACTACCATTATGAAAGAGGTGAGTTGTGCGAATATCGCCAAGCTGATTCCCCAAGCTAGTGAAGCTCCAAGCATTACCATTCCTCTCCTAGGTATGTTTCCTATAGATGCTAGTAGAAGTGTTCCGATCGTTGCGCCAATGCCCATTAGCATCAATAGGATTCCCAAACCATCAGATTCTATGGCCAACGCTTCTCTTGCCCAGGCCGGGACAAGAGCCATGAACGAGAATCCAAATATTACTGGTATAAATGACATAATGAACAACCCTCTCAATGAAGGTGTCCTAAATACATAGCGTATTCCGTCCACCACGTCGCCTCCGACATTTTTTCCAGTTTTAATTTCTCTATCTGGCTCGTATCTAACCACACCAATGGTGATTGCGGCGAAACCATAAATCACGGCAATTACAAAAAACACGCCTGATGTATCCAATAGTAATATTAAAAACCCGGCAAATGCAGGTCCCGCAACTCTGGTCAAGTTCATACTAGAAAAATTAAGAGAAATGGCGTTCATTAATTTCGAATCTGGAACGATGTCAGAAACGATAGCTTGCCGACTCGGCATATTTATGGCCATTAGGGAGCCGTTAAAAATTCCGATAATCATAATGTGCCAAAAATTTACTACACCAATAAAATCGAGAATTCCTAGAAACAGAGTGAATACCCCACTTCCTATTTGACTGAAAATTATCAATTTTTTTCTAGAAAAGCGATCTGCCAAAGCTCCTGCTAAGGGCGCGACTACGGTCATAGGCAAAGCGAAGGTTAGGGTGACCAATGTGAGCGCCAACGGGGAATCGTCTGTAACTCTTAGAACTAACCAACTTCTCGTTATCATTTGCATATTCATGGCCATGAAAGACACAAATGATCCGATCCATAGCCACTTGAAATCTCGGTATGAGAGAGTCTCCAGCATGTTTGCGAATTTAAGTTTTGCGGAAGGCTCAGAGTCCGTTTCGACTCCACTCGTGATATCAGGTTTCTCGGTAGGTTGTGTCATTAAGAGTTACAATGTTCCGGTTGGAATGTTTCAGAAGGTATCACTGGCCTGTATACATGTCAATTATTTCATGTATTTAACTTCTATAATTTTACTATCTTGGCCTATCAAAATCTAGGGAGATCTTCATGGCTTCAGAATCAATTGCTCCGTTGTGGTCGAAAGATTTCATTTTAAATCTTTTGGTAGCGCATCTACTATTGGCTGGTTTTTTCTCTCTCTTTAT
>CAYMZR010000160.1:0-2192 GCA_964394975.1 uncultured Dehalococcoidia bacterium
TGGGAACCTAGTTCACGAGTCCCACCCAAAGGCAAAATTTTAAAATCATCCGGAACCTGTCTTTCATCCATTATTGGAGTTCCATCCGATTCAGCTACCCAACCAGCAAGTGCATCTACCCCAAGTCTTTTAGCCAAAGTGATCTTATTTCCAGCAACTGAACTCATCGATGCATCAAAAATAAACGGTGGTTCATCTCTAGTAGGAGCAGCGATAGCCAGAGGGTTCAGTCCAACTACACTTTCAGCTCCATTTGTAGGTAATACAGATACACCTCCAGTGGTCATAGCTATCCCAATCATATTGTGCTCAAGAGCCATAGCGGCATGATATCCCGCAGCCCCAAAATGAGCCCCGTTAGTGACGGAAACAGAACCAATTCCATATTTTTCCGCTCTTTCAATGGCAATGTTCATGGCAGCAGGTCCCACTACAAGTCCATGCCCCTGATCACTGTCGATTGTGCAAACGGCTAAAGCTTCCCTAACTATTTTCCAGTCAGGCGTTGGATTTATGCGGCCTTCCTGAAAGCCAGTTACATAGGCTCTCATCATGTTGCTTACCCCATGGGATTCCACACCCCTAATATCAGCGTACATCAACACATCCGCCGCCAAGGCAGCATCTTTTACCGGCATCCTCATCTTTACAAAAATATCCTCCACCGCAGCCCTCATATTTTCTTGTCTGACTCGGATGGCTATATCTTCGGGAACATGAAACCTCTCAAGCACTGTAATCTCCTATATCTATGACTACCAAAACCGGGTTTAACTCATGAACACATATTATGCCATTTATAGATCAATATGCACTTAAGCAAACCATATTTCTGCATGATTATTTTAAAAGCAAATCATTGGTATTATTTATAATAATCATCCCTAGTTTGATAAATTAAGAGACATCATTGACACCATACTTAAGCAGCGTATAACCTCTTCTAATAACTGTCTTTGAAGCCAGCTAAATGAAGGGTAGGAAATACGCAATGGCAAAACACAAAAATTTAGTATTCATATTCAGCGATCAGCAGCGTTATGACACTTTGGCTTGCTACGGTAATGACTGGATAAAAACTCCAAATCTAAATTCACTTAGTAACGAATCCTTTGTCATGGAACGGGCATACGTTGGACAGCCTGTTTGTACTCCAGCCAGGGGAACAATAACTACAGGACTGCATCCTCATAACGCGGGACCAACAGTAAACGTCATACCCCTACCAGCAGAACAGAAAACTATCGCCGAATACTTGCCAGACGAATACAAGACAGCATGGTTTGGGAAATGGCATCTGGGCAATGATGGAAATGCTCAACACGGTTTCCAACACTGGATTTCAACAGAAGACCATGCGTCACGATTTGTAGGGCTAAGTTCTGAGCCTAGTAAAAGTGATTGGCATAATTATTTGGTAGACCAAGGCTATAGCCCGGATTCGACTCTATCAAATGATCAACCGCATCTGCCTGAAACAGTCACAAAACAGACCCCTGATAACTGGGAAGTGTTCAGTACAGAGTTAAGATCCGAACTTCCCGCAGAACACCAAATGGCACACTTTTTGGGAAGAAACGCAGTGGAGTTTATCGAAAATCATAAAGATAACCCATTCTGCCTCTATGTAAGTACATTTGAACCCCATTCTCCTTATAACGGACCATATAATGATTTATACGATCCAGCCTCATTGCCTGTAGGGCCTGCATTTCTCAAAAAGCCGGAAAACGCCCCTCTTATAAGTAGGTTAAGAGCCGATAACAATATGCAGTTCCTTGAAGGATCCTCCGGGTCGTATCGAGGATACGTGGAAAAAAATATTGCGGGCATACATAACGACATAAGCTCAGAATACGGCTGGCGGGAACTCAGAGCCAGGTATTTAGCTAACATCACTTTAGTGGACGACATGGTAGGAATGATCGTTAAATCCCTTGAAGAACAGGGTGTCCTAGATGACACCATTATCGTGTTTACTAGCGAGCATGGTGAAATGGCAGGAGATCATGGAATGCTGGAAAAACGTTCCATGTATGAAGAATCTGCAAGGGTTCCAATGATCATAAGAGCACCAAAGATAGGCACTGACAAAAAAGTAGTGAGCGGGAACTTTAGTCATGTTGACCTAGTCCCTACGCTTTTGGATCTGTTAGGTGTGGATGTCCCTGATGGACTAGACGGTAAATCAG
>CAYMZR010000161.1:0-2045 GCA_964394975.1 uncultured Dehalococcoidia bacterium
CGTCGACTATGTTTTGAATAGATTGATCAACTGATTCTTTAGACATAAGATCCGTCGTTTTGGTAAGGACTTTCCTACCGTTACCAGATGCTTTACTTTTGGCGTCTTCCATGTCTGAACTCTCAGATCCGATGATTGCGATGTCGGCACCTGCCTCGGTCAAAGCAGCAGCAAAAAATCCGGTCCAACCTCTTCGATCTGCACTTATCACAGCTTTTTTTCCTGTTAGATCCCATCCTTCAGGTATGTCCATGGTCTATTAACTCCTTAGATTTAACTGCAGTATTTTTTTCGACCTTAAATTTCTAATGGTATTTCTGGGGCATGAAGGGTAGGGGCTATTCCCCCGGCTAACCCACCTCCATCAATCGCGAAGAATTCGCCATTCATGTAATCAGATGCGTTTGATGCTAAATAGACTGCGAGAGGGCCCATCTCTGAAGGTTGACCCACTCTACCAATTGGTATAAATCTGCCCCGCTGTTGAGCTCTTTCGCTGTCAGGGTCAGTAACTTCAGTGGGTATAAAACCGGGCACTATACAATTTGTCGTAATACCGTATTTTCCTAAGCTTGTGGCCATCGCTCTAGTTAAATTTACGATGCCGCCTTTTCCTGCAGCATACATATAATTATCCCTTCCTCCTCTAAAACCAAAACCAGATGATACGTTAACGATTTTACCCCCGCCATTGTCTGCCATATGCTTTGAAATCTCCCTCGAACAGTAGAAGGCTGTGGAAAGATTGACATCAATTCCTATTCTCCAGCTTTCGTCAGATATTTCCCAAATTGGTTTTGCGGAATCTTCCCTGACGATTCCAGCATTATTGAATAGGACATCAACTTTCCCAAGTTCTGCCAAAGCCGTATCAAATAATGATTTGACGTCTGATGTATTTGTGGCATCAGTCGAAATGGCTAGCGATTTGCGGCCTAAATCTCGGACCAGGGTTGATACTTCTTCAATCGGTTCCAGTCTCCTTGCCGCAATCACGAGGTTCGCCCCAGCTCGCGCCATAGCCAAACACATTTCCTTACCGAGACCAGTACCTCCCCCTGTTATCACAACTGTTTTGTCTTTTAACATTAGTTTTTCAAGCATTTTGTACTCCTGAAATTAATAAGGATCAATTTATTACAATAGTTCACTGCTTTTTGCTAGCGTTACCTCACCGGCATTTGCAGTGAACAGTGAGTCATCTGGTAGACGAATTATTAGACCTCCGTCAGCAGTGACTGACTCAGCTACACCAACCAGGGGTTTTTCACTTGGGGTTTGTCCAAATGATAATTTCACTGTTTGTCCAATTGTGCTCAATCTTTGTGCCCATTCTTCCGTTAAAGATGCACCATCAATAATTTTAGAATGATAAACATTCAAGTTTTTTATAAGGGTCTTCAATATTACCGACCGACTTACATATCGCCCCCTTTCATTTTTAACAGAGGTCGCTGTTTTTTCAATACCGATCTGCGATTTTACGTCTAAGTTGACATTCAGACCAATTCCAACAATGGAAGATATTATTTCTTCACCTTCTATGATTGATTCCGTTAATATGCCGGATATTTTCCTGCCGTTAACTTGAACATCGTTAGGCCATTTAATGGCGGCGTTATTGCTCATGACTTGCTCGCATGTTGCCAAGACAGCCATCGAGGCGAACATATTTATATATTTAAGTTCATTTTGGCTTGGCCTCAGAATTATAGACATTTGAATATTGTCACCGCTTGGCGACACCCATTTTCTTTTAAACCTGCCTCTACCAGATTCTTGGTAATTAGCGGATACGATGGTTCCAGTTGCAGCTCCTTGGGTCACTAGATGTGCACAGGCCTCCATAGTGGAATTAATTTTTTTCACGTGGTGTATTTTTTTTCCGATTTGCATATTGTGTATTCTAAGTTATGAATATATAGGATGATCTGTGCTTGGCGGTGATTAATTTAAGTTTAGCGCAGCCGGCAAACCGCTTATTATCCTCAGGTTGATAATGATATTTGTGCCAACTACAATGTGCCTTGAGTGGCTTTTGACGA
>CAYMZR010000162.1:0-1860 GCA_964394975.1 uncultured Dehalococcoidia bacterium
TTGAGATGGCTTGAAGAACCTTTAATTCCGACAGATCTAGAAGGACATATTGAACTTCGAAAAGCGATCAACTGGGTTCCTCTCGCGACAGGAGAAGACCACCATGGAAGGTGGACATTCAGGCAGTTGGTAGAAAATAGAGCAGTTGATGTACTGCAACCAGATCTAAAATGGTGTGGTGGTTTGACAGAAGCTCTAAAAATATATGCCATTGGAGAAGCTGCGGGCCTTATTACTATTCCACATGCCGCGGCAGCATCCCCATGGGGACAACATTTTGCTATATCCATGCCAGAATCGCCGATGGCAGAATTTTGGATGGGGTCAGATCCGGGTATACCCCTTGAAGAGGTTTGCCCAATACCTGGAATGCCCATGCCAAAAAATGGATATATCAAGCCTTCAGATGCACCTGGTTTCGGTATGGAAATAAAGGACGAATGGATAACCCCTTGGAACCATTCAGCAATATCTGGTGGATGATATTTATAATTCAGGAAAAAATCTCAGAAATCCTACGAGTCCAACAGAATTCGGATCAACAATTCAAAGTTAATCAGAAAAAGCTAAATAAAGTGAGATGAGATGGGCCTTAAAGAACGAACACCAACTACAGTACAGGAATATCTGGATTACAAAACTAAATTCAGCAATTGGGGAAGATGGGGAGATGATGATCAGTTTGGAACACTTAACCATATAAACCCTAGTTTGGTAAAAGAAGCTGCTAGCCTTATTAAAGAAGGTAAGACTGTTTCTTGTGCAAATATGTTGGCAACCCAGTCTGTAATCCCCGATCCACATAGAAATCCCAAACCAGCCGATCACAACATGGCAGTCCATGAAAGAGGTTCGGGAGATTACATTGGCGTCTCCTACCACGGGTTTGTAAACACACACATTGACGCGCTATGCCACTTCTTTACTAAAAGCGTGGAAGAAGGAGGACGCCTCTATAACGATAAAGACCCAGCTCTTGTAACTGAATCAGGAGCTACAAGTCATTCAATCGAAAACTGGAGAGACGGGATTGTGACGAGAGGGGTTTTATATGACATCCCAAAATTTAGAGGTGCTGATTTTGTTGAATTTGATAAACCGGTGGAAGGTTGGGAATTAGAAGATTGGGCAAAAAGCCACGGAATAACCCCTAAAAGAGGTGATGCCGTATTCATACGATCTGGTTATAAATCATTTTGGGCTGCACATCCAGACTTGAAAATGACCTTCCCTCCCAACACTCCCGGCAATGCACCTTCAATAATTGAATTTCTCTATAATACAGATGCTTCATTATTGGGCTGGGACCTTCAGGAATCCGGGCATAGGGATCACGACTATCCTGCTAGAATAGCTGTGCACGAGGTAATCATACCTCACATGGGAATGCCAATTCTGGACAATGCAGATTTTGATCGATTAGCAAACACCTGTGAAGAGCTAAGCAGATATACCTTTCATTTGACTATAGCTCCGCTAGTAGTGAAAGGTGGCACCGGATCACCCGTAAATCCAATCGCGTTATTCTAAATTACGAAGCATTTAGATTCGGGTTTTTACGCCATTAATCCATTGTCAGAATAACTTTCCCTGTTTCGCCTGAAATAAAAGTGTCGTACGCCTTTTGAGCTTCTTTGAGTTCAAACGTATGTGTGATTAATTTATCCATCGGAGATTGCCTTTGGATTACAAAATTCGCAACTTCGCTCAGGCCAGCTTGGCTGAATGTCCAGGATCCCAATATTGTTAATTGCTTATGAATTATTTGGGCACTAACGTCAAAAGTTGTGGTATTACCTTCTCCCACAAAACATACTTTTCCCCAGTACTTAGCACTATCAACAGCTTGAATTCTTACTT
>CAYMZR010000163.1:0-1563 GCA_964394975.1 uncultured Dehalococcoidia bacterium
TTGGATTGATGCTATTGGGAGCTTTGGTATTTATTTTGGCAGATAAACCTGATCATTCTGCCATGTTTATAAAGCAATTGAAGGTTAAAGTTTCCAATAGTAACAGCGACGACGTATAATTTGACTACTAGGAATTTGAAAAAATTTATCTAGGTAGGTAATCAAATTGAAATTCGGTTTGTTTTTTGAGTGGCCAAATCCGGAACTACGCGAATTTAGAGATATATTTGCAGAGGGATTGGAACAAATTAAATTATCTGAGAGTCTCGGATTCGACTATGTTTTGATAGCCGAACATCATTTTTCCAACTATGGCTTCTCACCAGCACCTTTGCTACAAGCATTGAAGATCGCTGAGAATACGGAAACCATAAAAATAGGTACAGCTGCCATCATTGTTCCTGAGTGGCAACCTTTAAGGGCGGCCGAAGAAATAGCGGTCTTAGATCATCTAACTGAAGGCAGGATATTTTGTGGTGTCGGTCGAGGTTACCAGCCATATGAGATGGGAGGATTTGGTATAGGGCTCGAAGAATCTAGGCCTCGTTTTCAGGAAGGTTTAGAGGTGATGATGAAGGCTTGGAGAGAACATAGGGATTGGACCTATGATGGAGAGTATATAAAAGTAGAAGAACCCATTACGGTTTTTCCTAAACCTTATCAAAAACCTAATCCGCCAATGTGGCTAGCAGGTTCTTCAGAAGGGTCCCTAAAATTAGCTGCTGAAGAAGATATATTGCCGTTGACTTCCAGCATGATGGGTATGGATGCTGTTTCACAACAGTTTGCAACTTATGTGAGGTACAGACGAGATGCTGGCAAATCTGTGGATAATCTGAGCATGGCATTGCAGTGTATGACACATTGTGCTCCTACCATGAAGGATGCCTTGGACCAAGTGCCTTACATTCGATGGCAAATACGGGCCCAGAAGGCCCTGACTGAGAAGAAAGTGGTTGATGGTAAAACACAGGCAGCGCCTTATGAAGGTGAAATGCCTGACGATTTACTCCTAGACCGAACATATTTGGGAGACCCAGACTATCTTATTGAAAAATTTAAGAAAGCAAATGATGCAGGTATCACAAATATCAGTTTATGGATGATGTGGGGAGGTATTGAGCACGAAAAATTGATGAGTTCTATAAAGTTAATGGGAGAAAAAGTTATTCCTGAATTAAGGAATTTAACTCCGCCGAAAAATGCAGTAGAAGATGCGTTGAAGTCTATACCTTCAGAAAATGGAAGCGGTTCCTTCACTGTAACCGGAGAAAAACTAAAAGACAGATAGGCTAAATTTGGTTAAATTGCGGTTATAAAAAATGCTTGTTTTGCCCTGAATGAGGGTTGTAAACAGGTAGCCCTAGAATTGATTGATCGGTAAAATCTCGGTATGGACCAAATATCGAGACAAACTATAGGATTTTTATCCTTGTCGCTGCTTATTATGGCGCTTATTGCCTGTGGTTCTAGGAGTGAAGCGATTTACTTTGCCTCAGATCGAGATGGGCAATGGGATATTTATTCTTCTGACCCAAATTCAAACGAAGAGATTAATCTAAC